>NZ_LDUL01000107.1:0-118345 GCF_001043615.1 Burkholderia sp. LK4 | reverse complement strand
CCGGGCGACACGGTGCCCGGCCGCACCCCAGCCCCCGTCGAACCCCGCAACACCCCGGCGTCGCCTCACCCGACCCGTTGCAGCAACCGTTGGAGTGGCGCCTCGCGCGCCAGCAAGCATGAAGCACTCGAAGCCGCCCACCCACCTCCCGCGCGAGAAAGACCGCACGCCGCTGGTACGCGCAGGCGCGCTGCTGTTGATGGCCGGCCTGCTGTACCTGCTGTGGCCGTCGGCCGAAACCGCCTACCTTGCGATGGAGTCCGTCATCCGCTGACACGGCACGTCCGTCCCCGCACTACGCTATACTCGCTCAATGGAAACCCGACCCGCCTCGCCGAACGTGCATTGCTGGTGGCGCGCCTGACCCAGGCGGCCCGTTTCCTTTTGCATGTCCCAAACGTGATGCCGCCAGCCATGGCGGCATTTGCGTTTCTGCGCAGACGTCATGGCTGGCGGCTTCGATAACCCGGAGCAACGATCAACATGACCCACCCGACCCGACCGACCATCCTCACCGGCGACCGCACGACCGGCCCGCTGCACCTCGGCCACTACATCGGCTCGCTGCGCGCGCGCGTGCAGATGCAGCACGAAGCGAAGCAGTTCCTGCTGCTCGCCGACACGCAGGCGCTGACCGACAACATGGGCCGCCGCCAGCGCGTCACCGAGAACGTGATCGAAGTCGCGCTCGACTATCTCGCCGTCGGCATCGATCCGGCAATCTCGACGATCGTCGTGCAGTCGCAGGTGCCCGAACTCGCCGAGCTGTCGCAATACCTGCTCAACCTCGTCACGGTCGCGCGCCTCGAACGCAACCCGACCATCAAGGAAGAGATCCGCCTGCGCGGTTTCGAGCGCGACATCCCGGCCGGCTTCCTGACCTACCCGGTGAGCCAGGCGGCCGACATCACCGCGTTCAAGGCGACGCACGTGCCGGTCGGCGACGACCAGCTGCCGATGATCGAGCAGACCAACGAACTCGTGCGCCGCTTCAACGCGACGGTCAACCAGCCCGTGCTGGTCGAATGCGAGGCCGTGCTGTCGGCGGTCACGCGGCTGCCGGGGATCGACGGCAAGGCGAAGATGAGCAAGTCGCTCGGCAATGCGATCACGCTCGGCTCGACGCCGGACGAGATCACGCAGGCCGTGAAAGACATGTACACGGACCCGAACCACCTGCGCGTGAGCGATCCCGGCCAGGTCGAGGGCAATGTCGTGTTCACGTTCCTCGATGCGTTCGAGCCCGACGTGCAGAAGGTCGACGAGTTGAAGGCGCACTACCGTCGCGGCGGGCTCGGCGACAGCGTCGTCAAGCGCGTGCTGAACGAGCGGCTGCAGGCGCTGATCGAGCCGATCCGCGCGCGCCGCCGCGAATTCGAGGCCGACAAGGCCGAGGTGATGGCGATCCTGAAGCGCGGCACGATGCACGCGCGGGACGTGGCCGGCGCGACGCTCGCGGAGGTGAAGGGGGCGATGGGATTGAACTACTTCGATTGAGCGGTGCAGGCAGCGCATGCGTGAACGCGCGCCGCGCGCCGGACAGTATCGGGCCGGCGCGTGGCGATCACCGCATCAAGTGCGCGTGCGTGCGTCGCTGCAACCGCCTTTCGTCACGATGCGTGCGCCGGCACGGACGCGTGGCACACTGCCTCGACCCGGTTGCCGGCCGGGTCGACGAGAAACGCCCCGTAGTAGTCGCCGTGATAATGCGGCCGCAAGCCGGGCTCACCGTCGGACCGCCCGCCCGTCGCGAGGCCGGCCTCGAAAAACGCGTCCACCTGCGCGCGGCTCGCGGCCTTGAAGCACCAGTGCCGCTTGCTCACGCCGATTTCGGCGGGATCCAGGTAGATCGCGAGAAAGGTCGATGCGGTGTCGTTCGCATTGCAGCGTTCGCCGTAGCCGAGTGCGGTGCCCCGGTCATAGACCCGGGTCGCGCCCAGCGCGGCCATGATGGCATCGTAGAACGGGCGCGCCAGTTCGATATCCGGCACGCTGATTGACACGTGGTCTAGCAGTTGCATTGCATCTACTCCGTTGAAGGGCACACGAGTCTACATGAGCGCGACAATTCGCGCCGAAGCCACGCTGCCGCTCGTGGGCGATACCTGCACACCCGCCACTGTCACACGCGATGTCGTTCATGGCGGTAGCGGGCCGTCCCTTGGTCCACTCCGCCGATGCCGCGCCCGCGCGCCCCGCTATCGTTTCGCATGCGACCCACGAACGACGTCCTTCCGAGCACATTGGTGGTGCACTTCGAGGTCGGTGACCCGGTTTCTTGATAGGCTTTATTTCGGCGGCGCTCCTGTCCGGGAGCCTGGTTCTGGACAGGAGAACCGCGCGAATTCCCGCGGGAACCGTCGCCTTCGACCTGCAACTACTTTCGGAACCCCACCCAATGTCAGCCGGCGAATCGATACACGCGTACCCGGGGGAAGAATCCACGTTCAATTGTGCGTGTTGTGGTGGCGAGACGAGGAGAATCACGGGCGAACTGCACCAAGACGATTCAGTGGTTGGCGTCTACTTCGTCCAATGGGCAACCGGAAGGCCGGACCATCCACCGATCATTGACCTCGTGTTGGGCGACTGGGGGGAACGCGCCGGGCCTGCCGACCGCGTCCTGGTTTCATTGATCTATATTCCGCGCGAGGGAGGCGGCCCCGTCTCCATCGTGAACGCCGCGGAACGGGGTGTTGATATTTCCGACTTGTTTGAATTCGCGCTTGCCCGGGAGCAGGTCATCGGTACGCCGCTGGCCCCGTTGGTGTTTCAGATGATCGATGCGCTCTGGATCACCGAGCCACGAATCGCAGACGTCAAGGCACTGGACAACGTCGTGTAGATCAACCTCGAGAGGCGCGGCGTCACTTCATCTGCATCAGTTGAATCAGGTTCCCGCAGGTATCGTCGACGATCGCGACGCGCACGGGCCCCGCGTCCATCGGCTCCAGCGTGAAATGGACGTCGAGATCCCTGAGCCGCGCGAATTCCGCATCGAGATCGTCGACCTGGAACGATGCCGCCGGAATGCCGTCCTCGTACAGCGCCTGCTTGTAAGGCCCGACCGCGCGATGGTTGCTCGGCTCGAGCAGCAGCTCGGTGCCGTCCGGCTGGTCCTTCGACACCACGGTCAGCCAGCGGTACTCGCCCACGGGCACGTTGTTCTTCAGCTTGAAACCGAGCTTGTCGGTATAGAACGTCAACGCCTTGTCCTGGTCGTCGACAAAAATACTCGTCACGTAGATTCGCATTTCAACCTCCCTGAAATAGCAGCCGTCGCCGCCGCTATTCTTCGTCGAAATCGATGACAAACGCATAACCGCCGTCGATCAGCTGGCGCAGGTAGCCGTCGAAGTCGTCGGCGATCACCGCATAGCTGTCGGGATCGTGCAGGAAGCGCACGACCTGCCCGACCTTGCCGCCCGCCGCCGGCTCGAAGTCGATGTAGAGCTGCGACGTGCCGCCGTTGTTCATGCAATGCGAGAAGCACAGCCGCCGGCCCATCGGCAGCGCGATGTCGATGCGCGGGTCGACGAGTTCGCCATCGTCGTTCGCGTCGTCGCCGTAGATCTCGGCGATGCTGTCGCGGTACTTCGCCCCTTCCTCGAGCATCTGCGCGGCCGACAGCAGGTAATACGGGTATTCGTGGACGTCGGAGCCCAGCACCAGCACGTTGACCGTCGTGCCGCCGTAGTCGCGCCAGTAGGTGCCGTCGAGCTTGCCGAGCAGTTCGAGCAGGCCGGCCGGGCACTGCGGATACGCGGCACGCAGCGCGTCGAGCTGCGCGGGCGTCGCGCCCGTGGCGGCGGCGAGCGCCGCGTTGTCGGTGTCGGGCAGCACGGCACGCAGGCCGGCGAGATAGGTGTCGACGAGGGTCATTGCGTCAGGTCCAAAGAACAGGCCAGCGCCATTCTAGCGCCCGACACGGCCCGCCCCTTCCGCGCACTCACCTACGTGATCTGATATGTCGACGCCGGCACGAATTCCTCCGGCAGCGGGCGATCGCCCAATTCGAGCACCGACCGTTCGATCGTGCGTGCCATCGCATCGAGCGCCAGCGCGTTCGGCGCGAGGCCGAACGGCTCGGCCACCTCGTTCGCGATCGCCTCGAGTGCGATCAGCGTGTACGCGATGAACACGCAGATCAGCGGCGTGAAGAATTCCGTCGAATCGACGAGGCCGAACGGCAGCAGCACGCAATACGCATACACGGTGCGATGCAGCAGCACGCTGTACGAGAACGGGATCGGCGTCGACAGGATGCGCTCGCAACCGCCGACCGATTTGCCGAGCTCGTCGAGTTGCGCCTCGAACATCCAGCAGGTCGCGTCGCTGCCGGGCGCGCGGCCCAGCGCGCGGACGATGCTGCCGCGCAACTCGTCGAGGATCGCCACGGGCTTGAAACACTTGCTCGCGAGCGCGGCGGTGCGTTCCGCGCCGAGGATCCGCTGCAGGTCCTGTGTCGGATCGGTATGACGCAGCTGATGCTTCAGCGCATAGGTGAACGCGATCAGCAGGTCGGCAAGCCGGTCGCGCTCGGCGTCGCCGACGCTGTCGGGCAGGTAGCGATTCAGTTGCGACGTCAGCGCGCGCGCCGCGATCAGCAGGTTGCCCCACAGATGCCGCGCCTCCTTGAACCGCTCGAAGCTCGCGTTGTTGCGAAACGCGAGGAAGATCGCGAGCGCCAGCCCGAACAGCGTGAACGGCGCGGTATTGAGGGGAATCTTCTCGCCGAAGATGCGCCCGTTCGTGAAGACCGCCAGCGTGCTGACGATCGCCATGAACACGAGCTGCGGAATGATCGATTGCAGCACGGAGCCGTTCCAGACGAACAGCATCCTGAGCCAGTTTTGTCGTGGTCGGACGATCATGGTGTTTTCTCGACTGCCAGGGAAATACGCGATACGGCACGCCGGCGCCCGATGCGCAGCGGCCCGCGCGTGGCGGGCCGCTGTCGGGTGGATGCCGGGCCGGGCGCCGTGCTGCGCGAGATGATACGCCCGCGCGCGCCGCGCCCGTCACATCATGCGGCGCTCAGTGATAACCGACGTCGCCCTCGCGCACCTTGCCGCGGAACACGCGGTACTGCATCGCGTTGTACACGAGGATGATCGGCAGCACGATCACGGTGCCGATCAGCGCGAACTTCTGGCTCGAATGGCTCGACGATGCATCCCAGATCGACAGCGACGGGGGCACGATGTTCGGCCAGATGCTGATCACGAGCCCCGTGTAACCGAGGAACACGAGCGCGAGCGTCAGCAGGAACGGCGTGGCCTCGTGCGTGCGCTTCACCGAGTGGAAGATGCCCCACACGCACGCGACGACGAGGATCGGCACCGGCAGGAACCAGCCCAGGTTGCCGCTGCCGAACCAGCGGTGCGCGACGGCCGGCAGCCCGATCACGGTCCACAGGCTCACCACGCCCATCACGGCGAGCAGCACACCCGTGAGCGGCTTCATCAGCAGCCGCATCTTGCGCTGCAGCTCGCCGTCGACCTTCAGGATCAGCCAGCCGCAGCCGAGCGTCGCATACGTGACGAGCACGCCGATCCCGCACATCAGGCTGAACGGCGACAGCCAGTCGAACGGCCCGCCCGCGAACTGGTTGTTCACGATCTTGATCCCCTGCAGCAGCGAACCGAGCACGATCCCCTGGCAGAACGCCGCGAGCGCGGAGCCGCCGATGAACGCGAGATCCCACATGTGTTGCGTGCGGGTGGCCTTCGCGCGCAGCTCGAACGCCGCGCCGCGAAAGATCAGCCCGACCAGCATCAGGACCAGCGGCAGGTAGTTCGCGGGCAGCAGCGTCGAATAGACGACCGGGAACGCGCCATAGAGCCCAGCGCCGCCGAGCACCAGGAACGTCTCGTTGCCGTCCCACACCGGCGCGACGGTGTCGAGCATCACCTGGCGCTCGGCCTTCGCATCGAAGAACGGAAACAGCAGGCCGATGCCGAGATCGAAGCCGTCCAGCATCACGTAGATGAATACACCGAGGCCGATGATCGCGGCCCACACGACAGGAAGATCGATTTGCATGGCTTACTCCGCTTCGGTCACGTTCAGCGGCGTGGACAGTGCGCTCTTGCGCAGCCCCGGATGCCGGTGCAGCTCGATATACCCGGCCTGGGCAGCCGGCCCGCGCTTCATCAGTTTCATCATGTAGTAGATACCTGTTCCGAATACCAGGAAATACACGACCACGAAGACCAGCAGCGACACGCCGACCTGCTGAGCGTTGAGCGGAGAGACGGAATCGACGGTGCGCAGCACGCCGTACACGGTCCACGGCTGCCGCCCGACCTCGGTCGTGATCCAGCCGGCCAGCAGCGCGACGATGCCGGAAGGCCCCATGCAGACCACGAACCACTGGAACCAGCGCGTTTCATAGAGGCGCCCGCCCTTTCTCAGCAGCAACCCGAGCAGCGCGGTGAGCAGCATCAGCATCCCGAGGCCGGCCATGATCCGGAACGTCCAGAAGATGATCGGCGAGTACGGGCGGTCCTGCGGCGGGAATTCCTTCAGCCCGCGAATCTCGCCGTCCCAGCTGTGCGTGAGGATCAGGCTGCCGAGGTGCGGCACCTGGATCGCATAGCGCGTGGTTTCGGCCTGCATGTCGGGCAGCCCGACGAGGTTCAGCGCCGTGCCGCCCTTCTCGGTTTCCCACAGCCCTTCGATCGCCGCGATCTTCGCCGGCTGGTATTCGCGCGTGTTCAGCCCGTGCGCGTCGCCGACGACGATCTGGATCGGCGCAAGCACCAGCAGCATCCACAGCGCCATCGAGAAGCTGCGCTTCACCGGCTCGTCGCGGCGCCCCTTCAGCAGGTGCCACGCGCCGCACGCGGCGACGATGAAGCCCGCGACGATGAACGCCGCAATCGTCATGTGCACGAGACGGTAAGGGAACGACGGGTTGAACACGACCTTGAACCAGTCGACCGGCACGACGAGGCCGTTCTCGATCTTGTAGCCCTGCGGCGTCTGCATGAAGCTGTTCGACGCGAGGATCCAGAACGTCGAGATCAGCGTGCCGACCGCGACCATCAGCGTCGCGAAGAAGTGGGCGCGCGGGCTCACGCGCTGCCAGCCGAACAGCATCACGCCGAGGAAGCCGGCTTCGAGGAAGAACGCCGTCAGCACTTCATAGGTGAGCAGCGGGCCCGTGATGTTGCCCGCGACGCGCGAGAAGCCGGCCCAGTTCGTGCCGAATTCGTACGCCATCACGACGCCGGAGACCACGCCCATCCCGAAGCCGATCGCGAAGATCTTCGACCAGAACTGGAACATGGATTTGTAGGCGGCGTCGCCGGTGACGAGATAGCGCCATTCCAGCACCGCCAGGAAGCTCGCCATACCGATGCTGATCGCGGGAAACACGATGTGGAACGACACCGTGAATGCGAATTGCAATCGTGCGAGATGGAACGCATCGAAGATTTCCATGACCGTAATTTGCTCGTGTTTGTGAGGACGTCCGCCCGAAGCAGGAAATCGCGCGACGGCTTGCCGAAGACACATGCGAATACAAGACGGTCACTCGCATGGCATCGGAGCGTGAATGACGATATCGCGTTTGCAACGATACTCGCAATCGTTCGAACGTGCGCTGAAACTGTGCTGCTTCCGTTGCCGAAGATGTGTGTACGGAAAACACATTTCGCGCCGGCGGGACGTTCAGCTGTACTGCTTTCCGCACTGCGGCGCTGTACATCGGGCGCACTGTTCATCCCCGTTAACATCCGATGCAACACCTGCCCGCGGCCACGGCGCGCCTCTCGGCCGCGCCCCGCCCGGCAGCCCCGATTCCCCTGGTCCGGCGCACGCGCCCGACCCGGCCGGCCCGCCGGCCGATCCGCCTGGAGAAACCGCATGGAGTCCTGCATCCGCCGCGACGAGCCGACCGGCAGCACCGCGTGTCATGTGACACGTCACCGTGCCGGCGAAGTGCGCGACACCGTCGATCGCGTCGTCGACGAAACGCCGGTTGCACTCGTGGTCAACGGTATTGCACACACGGTCATGATGGCGACCCCGATCGACCTCGACGCGTTCGGCCTCGGCTTCGTGCTCAGCGAAGGCATCGTCGAGCGTGCGTCGGACGTGTTCGACATCG
Organism: Burkholderia sp. LK4; assembly: GCF_001043615.1. Lineage (NCBI taxonomy): Bacteria > Pseudomonadati > Pseudomonadota > Betaproteobacteria > Burkholderiales > Burkholderiaceae > Burkholderia > Burkholderia sp. LK4. The sequence goes on along the minus strand of NZ_LDUL01000107.1, from coordinate 110,226 downwards.
AGAGCGAATGCCGGCCCGGCAGCGCCGAAGTGCGCCTGACCGTGTCGCAGCAGGCGTTCATGGCGCTGAAGGCGCACCGACGCGCGCTGGCCGGCCGCACGGGCTGCGGTGTCTGCGGGATCGAAAGCATCGCGCAGCTCGACCTGCACCCGCCGCGCATCGCCGCCGCCGGCGCGGCCGCCGGCATCGGCGCCGACGCGATCGCACGCGCCGCGCGCACGCTGCCGGCCCACCAGACGCTGATGCGCGAGACCGGCGGCATCCACGCGGCCGCGTGGTGCGACCGGGACGGCGCCGTGCTCGACGTGTTCGAGGACGTCGGCCGCCACAACGCGCTCGACAAGCTGATCGGCCGGCTCGCGCGGCGCCGCGCCGACCTGCACGACGGCTTCGTGTTCCTGTCGAGCCGCGCGAGCTACGAACTGGTGCGCAAGGCCGCGCGGGTCGGCATCCCGATGATCGCGACGATCTCGGCGCCGACGTCGCTCGCGATCGACGTCGCCCGCGAAGCCGGCGTGCGGCTGCTCGGCTTCTGCCGCAACGACGGCTTCGTCGAGTACGTGTCGCCCGACGCCGTTCACCCCGACCAACCGGCGCTTGCGCAAGCACACCCGGACTTCTCCTGATGAAACCACTGACCGATTTCGATACCGCGCAGCAGCATTTCGCGAGCGCGTTCGCGCCGCTCGGGGCCACCCTGTCCGTCCCGATCGCCGAAGCGGCAGGCCACGTGCTGGCCGCGCCGCTCGCCGCCGTGCTCGACCAGCCGCCGGCCGACCAGAGCGCGATGGACGGCTACGCCGTGCGTCACGCGGATCTCGCACTCGGTGAGCCGCTGCACGTCGCGCAGCGCTGTTTTGCGGGCGACATGCCGGCGCCGCTGGCCCCGCGCACGGCCGCGCGCCTCTTCACCGGCAGCCTGATTCCGCCCGGCGCGGACACCGTCGTGATGCAGGAGCATGCGCACGAGCAGGACGGCCGGGTCGCGTTCGACGCGCCGCAGCGCAGCGGCTCGCACATCCGCCGCCGGGGCGAGGAAGTGCGCGCCGGCGACCTGCTCGTGCCGGCCGGTGTGCGCATGGGCGCGATGCATGTCGGCGTGGCCGCCGCGCAAGGGTTCGCGCGTATCGACGTGCGTCCGGCGCTGCGCGTCGGCATCCTGACGACCGGCGACGAACTCGTCGCGTGCGGCCAGCCGCGCGCGCCGCAACAGATTTACAACAGCAATGCGCCGATGCTCGGCGCGCTGGTCTCGGGCACCGGCGCCGAGGTCGCGATGAGCCTGCATGCGGCCGACACCGCATCCGCCGTCGATCGCGCGCTACGCGATCTGCACGCGGGCTGCGACCTGGTGATCTGCGTCGGCGGCGCGTCGGTCGGCGACAAGGATCTGCTGCGCCCCACGCTGGACGCGCTCGGCGCATCGTTCATCGTCGCCGGCGTGCGCATGAAGCCGGGCAAGCCGGTTGCACTCGCGCGGCTCGACACGCGGCCGGTGGTGCTGCTGCCCGGCAACCCCGGCGCGGCGATGACCGCGTTCGCGCTGTTCGTCGCGCCGCTGATCCGCCGCCTGCAGGGGCGCGCCGCACGCCTGCCGATCGTGCCGTCGCTGCCGATCGACGGCGACTTCGAACCGGACGCGCAGCGCGAGCGCTTCGTGCGCGTGCACTGCACGGTCGGCCTCGACGGCATGCCCGTCCTCGATACGCTCCGCCAGCAAGGCGCCGGCACGCTGCAGTCGCTCGTGCAGGCGAGCGGGCTCGCCCGGCTGCCGGCCGGGCGACGCATCGCGAACGGCGACGCGGTACCGTATTACGAATTCGCGCCGTGGCTCGCATGAGCGCGATGCCCGACACGCGCCCGCTGCCGCTGCCGCGCATGCGCCGCGCGTCCCGCACCGCGAACTGTATTCCTGCAATTCGGGCGCGATTGTGTCCCTGCCGGAAAAACCCGGCGGACTATCCTCACGATGAGGCTCGTCACGCGCCGTGCGCCGCCATTTCGGCATGCGCACGGCCGACCGGCGCCGCCCCTTCGCTTACTTCATGCAGGCCGACGAACCGATCGTGAATGCCATCGTTTCCGCCGCGCCGGCCGCCGCCGCAGCTTCCGGCGGCGCATCGCCCGGCGCCTTCCCCCGCCCGCCCGACACGCTCGGCCGCCCGCTGCGCGACCTGCGCCTGTCCGTCATCGACCAGTGCAATTTCCGCTGCGGCTACTGCATGCCGCGCGAAAGCTTCGGCGCCGACTATGCGTTCATGCCGTCGTCCGAACGCCTGTCGTTCGCGCAACTGGAAAAGATCGCCCGCGCGTTCACGTCGCTCGGCGTCGAAAAAATCCGCATCACGGGCGGCGAGCCGCTGCTGCGCCGCAACCTCGAAGCGCTGATCGAACGCCTCGCCGCGCTGACGACCGTCGACGGCAAGCCCGTCGAAATCGCGCTGACGACCAATGGCTCGCTGCTGGCCGCGAAGGCGCGTTCGCTGCGCGACGCGGGCCTGTCGCGCGTGACCGTCAGCCTCGATGCGCTCGACGACGCGATGTTCCGCCGGATGAGCGACGCCGACGTGCCCGTGTCGCGCGTGCTGGCCGGCATCGAGGCCGCGCAGGCGGCCGGGCTCGCGCCGGTCAAGGTCAACGCGGTGATCGAGCGCGGTGTGAACGACGACCAGATCCTGCCGCTCGTGCGGCACTTCCGGCATACCGGCGTGGCCGTGCGTTTCATCGAATACATGGATGTCGGCGGCGCGAGCTTCTGGTCGGGCGACAAGGTCGTGCCGGCCGCGCAGATGCGCGCGCTGATCGATGCGCACTATCCGCTCGTGCTCGTCGGCGAACCGGCGCACGATGCGACCGCGATCCGTTGCGCGCACATCGACGGTGCAGGCGAGGTCGGCTTCATCGCGAGCGTGTCGCATCCGTTCTGCGGCACCTGTTCGCGCGCCCGCGTGTCGGCCGACGGCACACTCTATACGTGCCTGTTCGCCACGCAAGGCACCGACCTGCGGCCGTGGCTCGACGAAGCAGCGTCGAGCGCCGATCTGGCCGCCGCCGTGCGCGATCGCTGGACGCACCGCGACGACCGCTATTCCGAGCGCCGGGCCGCGCGGCCGGCCCGCGTGCCGGGCAAGACCTATCCGACCGTGCGCATGTCGCTCGTCGGCGGCTGAGGGCCGCCGCGCGACACCGCACGCGCCGCCAAATGGAGAACCAGTCATGACGACCTTCACCGAATCCCCTGCCGGGCTGCCGGACGATCCGTTGCGTGCCGACGGCCACCCGCCTCCCGTCGATGCGGCCGACCCGCACCACGAACCGCCGCCCGCGATTACCGCCGGCTTCGAAGTGCGCGTGCAGTACGCGCCGATCGACGCAGGCGCGGAGCTTGCGCCGATCGTTCGCAATCCGAATGTCGGCGCGGTCGTGAATTTTCTCGGGGTCGTGCGTAACGAAGGTGATGTCGACGATGTCGTCGCGCTCGAGGTCGAGCACTACCCGACGATGACCGAGCAGGCCCTGTGGAGCATCGTCGAGGAAGCCAGCGCGCGCTGGCAGCTCGAAGCGGTGAAGATCGTGCATCGCGTCGGGCGTATCCCGCTCGGCCAGGCCGTCGTGCTGGTCGTGGTGGCCGCCGCGCATCGCGCGTGTGCGTTCGATGCGTGCGAATTCCTGATGGACTTCCTGAAGACCCACGCGCCGTTCTGGAAGAAGGAGATCCGGCACGACGGCGAATCCGGCTGGGTCGAGGCGAAGGCGCACGACGACCAGGCGATGCGGCGCTGGGGCTGAGCCGGTCCGCCGCGCGTTTTCCGATTCCGCCGACTCCATTCAAGACATCGCAATGAAACTGACGATCAAATACTTCGCAAGCATTCGCGAACAACTCGAGCGCGACGAGGAAACCGTCGAGGTCGACGCACGCGAACTCACCGTCGACGCGCTGCGCAGCACGCTGGCCGCGCGCGACGCACGCAGCGCGGACGCGCTGCGGATGGACCGGCCCGTGCGCGCGGCCGTCAACCTCGAGATGGTGACGGGTGAATTCGTCGTGCGGGAGGACAGCGAGGTCGCGTTTTTTCCGCCGGTGACGGGCGGGTGACGTCGCGACGGGCGGGATCCCTCCGGTGCCGGATACGGGCCGGCGCGCGTCGGCTGCTTGCCCTTCGCGATACCGATCCCGATACCGGTTTCCGGCCACCCGCTCGTTTGCCGGCCCTCGATTCCCCCGCGCCATCGCCGCGGCGCACATTCTCCTTGAAGCGGTAGTAGACCATCCCGATCAGGGAATCCCTGTTCCGATCAGCCCGAGGATATTTGCTGAACGGGAACCCGGCGCTGTATCGAATTGAACAGGGCCGGCTGCCCATACCGGCCGGCAACGCGGCGCGCATCAATGCAGCCCCTTCATCACGATCGTCGCAAACACGACCATCGCGGCGCAGCGGATATTGCCGGCACCGTTGTCGGTCCGGGCCAAGCTCACAGGCGCTCCTTCGCGGGGTCGCTTCATGCAACGGAAAAGAACACGCTTACGCCCTTGACTCCGAGAGGCCGGACTTTGAAACGTGTCTTCATCGGCATCGCGGGGAACGAGATTTTTCCCTGCGCTCTAACGTGAGCGAAATTTCCAGGAGATCACTTGCGAGCACTTGCGCCTGTTTCGCTTGCTCCGCGTGGCGCTTGAGGTCTTCCAACGGCGGACCCAAGTGATCCTCCGTTCCACCCATGAAAATCAAAACCGCAGCGTTGGCGTGGGCGCGGGCGCGCGCGGCGTGGAACCGGGCTTTCCGGACACGTGAGCCGATCAGGTCTATGTGAGCGCGAGTGCTCGGAAAATGCGCGGTCGGCAGCCTCGAGTGCCGAACTTCGAGACTTTCGAGTTCGGAGACACTCGCTTCCGCTCTGACGGCAGAAATGGTAGCGGCGAGGACCACATCGGCCCCGCTCGGATCCTCGACAAGCACGCTCGACGATTGAGGGCCGATTGGCTTGCGATTCGCCGCGGGAATGCAACTCGAAACCCGAGCACGAATGCGTCCCGACGCAACGCGAATTCGGTCGAGCAACAAGGATATGGACATGGCTGGGCATAAGCCTATGCATGAACCGCACCGGCACTCAGTGGCCAACGACCGTATTCGGGATGATGCGTGACGACGGACGATGGCATGGCAAGTCAACTCAGTGCATCGGCTACCGATGATGCCGCCGGCTCCGCGATCCGATTCGACCGGTGGATCAGGAACTGTTCCCTTGCCCGGCCAGCGATCCACCGAGGCTCTCGTCCCCGCCCGCTCCATAAGGCGCCGGACTCCGGATCACGATACTTTACCGTGGCCGGGCCGCGACGCTTGCCGCGACGCAGCTTGAGCTTGCGTTCAGAGAACAAGTCCTCCGGCATCAGGTCGAATTCCTCGATCAATTTTTGTATTTCCTTGACCGCACTCGCCAATTCCTGAGTGCGAGCAAGCTCAGCCTGCTTCTGAAGTTCCTGAATCTGCTCTTTCAAATCACGGTAGCTTTGCATATCGTATTCTCGAAGAGAAGAGAGCCAAGCACTCGCCTTGGTTCTCGGATGTTGCGATCATTAAATATAGGTATGCGAATTATATGAATCAGACGCACCACACCCGTATGAAATCAAAAGCGCGATCGAGAGGAGGATCGCGAACCGCCTGCGCTGAGATCTCGCGAGTCGCCGAACACAGGCAGGGCCGGCGACAGATTACCGGCTCCGTGCCCCGGTGTTCGATCCCCGTTGGGAACGACGACCGCATTGGGTGATTCGGGCAGAGGCAGTGGCTGGCGCGCTTGCGCGGCGCGCCTCGTTCACGATCGACTCCGTATCTGCCAGAGCGGATCTGGTCATCCGGGACGCCATCGACGTTCAGCGCGCTTCATTGATTTCCCTTCAGCTTCAGCCACACCTTGTTACGCAGTTGAATCGCTGCAGGTGAACACATCTTGTAAGGCTTGAGTCGATCCTTATACTGCTCCGGCGTCTTGATCGCAGGATTGTCATGCAGTGCAGGATCGATGTAGCGCTCCGATCCGGTAATCTCGTTGCTGTACCGTAGCGCGTTCGTCACCAGCGCGATGTTCTCGGGTCGCATCATCCAGTCGATGAACTTGTAGGCCGAGTCGACATTTCGCGCTTTTGCCGGAATAAGCAGGCTGTCCATGAACAGTCGGACGCCCTCTTTCGGATACACGAATCGGATAGTCGGCAAGCGATCCTGGGCCCGCGCAGCCGCACCGTTCCAGACGTGCTGAACGATGATTTGCCTGGACGCGAGACGATCGACCGTTCCGTCGTTGCTATAGGTCTTCACGAATGGTTTCTGCTTCTGCAGCACGTCGAGGACGCGTTTTGCATCGTCGGGGCGCTCGGTGCATTCATCCTGTCCCAGATACCAGCTCGCTGCCATGTACAGTTCCTCCTCGACGTCCAGATCGCCGACCTCGCCGCGAAGTGCGACGGGGGGCTCGAAGAACGACTTCCAGCTATCGTCGAGGCGTCCGCCCGGCACACGCGCGCTGTCGTAAGCAAACCCGGTCAGGACGACCGTGAAGGGCATCGCGTAGTCCCGCTGGGGATCGAACGACGGATGACGGTACTCGGGCTTGATGTTTGCGACATTCGGCAACTTGCGCTTGTCGAGCTTGAGCAGAAGGCCCGACTTCACGAGCACCGGAACGTAGTAGTCTCCGGCGACCACAACGTCGTATCCCCCTCCTCCTGCCTGCAGTTTCTGGGTCAGCGCTGCATCGCTCGCATAGGTGTCGAGTGTCGTCTCGATGCCGGTATCAGCCTGGAACTTCTTGAGCAAATTGACAGGCAGGATGTTCGGCCAGCTTCCGATATGCAGCTCGGCGGCCTGGGTCGTGACAGCGGCAAGAAGCAACATCGCACCGATTGTTTTTTTCATGCTGTTCCTATTGCGTGGAGATTGGCGTGGTGTATTTCGGACTGCTCGGCTCGGGATCTCCTTTTACCTCGAGCACCGATGATCCAGACTACCGTCAGTTGTACTGTCGACAGGCCGATGACGACGGTTGACACGGCGCTGACCTTCGGTGTGATTCCGATCTTCAATGCACCGAAGATATACATCGGCAATGTGGTCATGCCGGCGCCGGCGAGAAAGTAGCTGGTGACGTAATCATTCATCGACGCGACGAACGACAGCAAAGCCCCTGCGATGATGCCGGGCAGAGCCAGAGGCGCGGTAATTTGCCGAAATGCAGCCCATGGCGTGGCCGACAGGTCCGCGGCCGCCTCGAGCAACGTGCGATCGATCGTCTTGAGTCTGGCTCTGATCGGCAGATAGGCAAGCGGCACACTGAACACCACATGAGCAAACAGAACGGCACCGAATCCAAGCTCTGACTCGAACATCGAGAACAGCATCATGGTCGCGATCGCCAGCACGATTTCAGGTATCGCGAGCGGAAGCGCAATGACGAGTCCGACCGAATCGAAACCACGCCGCTCACTTCTCGACCACCAGGCGACCGCCGCGCTCGTCGCAAGCGTGGTGGAGAGCACCGTCGACGCCAGCGCCAGCAACAGCGAATTCTTCGCAGCGCGGACCAGTGTCGGATCGGACCAGGCCTCAACGTAACCTCGAATGCCAAACCCGTCCCATATGAGGGCCGACGGGCCGACGTTGAAGCTCATCGCCATCACGGTCAGCATCGGCAGATAGAGGAACACCAGCACCGCGCACGCGATCGTTGCGGTCAGCGGAAACCGGCGCAGTTCAGGCGAAATCATGAATGCGCTCCTGCCGCTGGAACAGCGAACCGAGTCGAGACGCGAGCATCGCCAGAAGCACAGCGGCGAGCAACGCGAACGACATCGCGGCGCCCAAAGGCCAGTCCCGTCCGCCGGCAAACTGGAAGTCGATCAGATTGCCGATCATGAAAGCGTGGTTACCGCCGAGCAGACCCGGGATCGTATAGGAACCCAGCGCCGGAACGAAGACGAGCCCGATTCCTGCCATGATGCCCGGACGGCAACACGGTACGACGACATGGACCAGTACCGCCGGCTTGTGTGCCCCCAGATCGTAGGCCGCTTCGGCCAACCGCCAGTCGAAGTCATCAAGCGCAGCGAAGATCGGCAGGACCATGAACGGCGTGAACGCATAGACGAGACCGATCAGCGTCGCAAGATCGGTGTAGAGCAATCCGAGCGGGCCATGCATGAGGCCGGCTCGGGACAGCATCTGATTCAAGAGGCCGTCGTCCGCAATGACGATGATCAATCCGTACATCTGGACGACGACGCAGGTCCAAAACGGGATCGTGATCAGGATCAGCAACGCGGCCTTCCACTTCAGGGAGCGCGTCGCCATGAACAGCGCCGTCGGGAACCCGATCAGCAGACATCCCGCGGTGGTCAGTACGGCCATGGTCATCGACCTGATGAAAATGGCGAGATATCCCTGCTGAAGGACGCGTCCCCCATCCCAGTCCCGATCGAAGACAATCCGCTCGTATGCGCCGGCAGTGAAGTCGCCCCACGAGACGCCGCCGAAGTCGCGCGGTGCACTGAGCGAGACCACTGCCAGAACGATCATCGGAAGGACAACGCCCGCGATCATGACGAGCGCCGTCGGGCTGCCCATTGGCCGCCATGATTTCAGCAGATTGAGTATTCGGACTCGGCGCACTGCCAACTACCTCAAATCATTCAGTTCGATTGGCAAGAAGCGTACCAAATCGATGGCATCATTTATAGTCGGCATGTGTGCCGATCACGCCAATGTGTTATCCCTGTGTGCCATTTCCATTATAAATTTGAGGAAATGTATTTTATTGCGGATTATTGCATATATAGAAATTCCCGCGCTCGAGTCTTACTGAGGGCGCCATCCACAATATTCGGGGCTAACCGAATATTTCGTCTAAATATTCGGTCACGGTGCACAGCGCCATGCGCCGACGCCAAACCGGTAATTCGCGGGGTGTGCGACGACGTCGCCGGCAGAATCGCTTGACTCCAGCCTCCGGAGCGAACGCGTGGATGCCACGGCTTCCATGCAGCGCCAACTGCGCCATCGCGAACAACAAGCGACGCACTTCAACTGGATCAATAACACTCACAATAATTCTGTTGACGGATGTTCGTTATAGTGCTGCGTTGACCGGCACGGCTATCTGACACCCGCGATCACGTTCGTTGGAGAATTTGCAAAAATCGTGAGATAGTTATCCGAGTTTCGCCACGTAAATTTCACATAACGAGAAGAGAGACGGTAAAAACATGGCCACTGCTGAGCAGCTAGAATACCGACCGATGACTGAGCGCGACGTCGGCGCTTTTTATGATGTGCGATTCTCCGTGAGCGAGAATAGAATCCATCCCCACCAGGTTCATCTTCTGAACCGCAACCTCCTGATCGAGAAAATCAGGCAGGGAGGTGGCTGGATCTGTGAATGTGGCGACGAGGTCGCCGGGGTCTGTCTGCCGGTCATCACCGAGACGCCGTTCATCTCGGCCTTGTTTGTGGCACCGCGGTTCCATGGTGTCGGCATCGGCCGCGAGCTGCTTGCCCGTGCGCTTGCATGGCTGAAAGACAAGGGAGTGAATCATGTCACCCTTGTGACCGATCCAGGCTCGCGGGCCGATGGCTTTTACCAGCGTCTTGGGTGGAAGCGCGGCGAATTGGACGAGTACGGGTGTCAGGTCGTATTTACAAAGTTGCTTGTGGACTAGAATCCAAGGAGTCGAATGAAGCCGGTAGCCGACGCGATTCGCCGCACTGCTGCGCAATGTCCAGCGCCACTGCACACCATCTTCATCACGCTCGATTTGATGAAGCGCATGGGTGTTCCGGTCGACGTCCTGCTGAAAGGCACCGGCATTTCTCCTGCTGACATCGAGCGGCCCGGTGCAATGGTGACGCATGCACAGGAAATGGTCCTGTTTGCGAATGCGCTGGAAGCGACCGGCAACAGCGCGATCGGACTGCATATCGGATATGCGATCCCGGTGACGTCGTACGGCCTGCGCGGCCACGCAATGCTGGTGAGCCCAACGTTGGGCGATGCGCTGCGCATGGGCTTCGAGCACCCGTTGCTCGGGATCAGTTATTTCAGAATCCGGATAACCACAATAGGCGAGACCGCGAGAATTATAGTCGGCGGCTATACCTATCGCACCGACCTGCTTGTCGTAAATACCGACATGGTATTTACCGCTTTACGCCGACAGATACGCGATTTGATCGGACACAATCCCGTTTTTTCCAGAATAGGGTTTGTTTTTCCCGAGCCGCCACACGCGAGTTCTTACGCCGAATATTTTGACTGCCCCATCGAATTCGAGGCCGACGAAAATTACCTCGAATTCAGCTCATCGGTGCTGGAGACTGCCCTTCCGCTCGCCCATCCGATCGAATTCGAAGTCGCAAGGAAAGCATGCGCGAAGCGTGAATTTGAACTGGCGCACTGGGTTCCGTCCGACCTCATCGGGCGGCTGCTCGCTCTTATGTATGACGACCCTACGTGCCAGGATATCGCGGAACAATCCAGAAAGCTTGGAATGTCAATGCGAAGTTTGCAGCGGAAGCTTCAGGAAATGGGGACATCGTTTAGCGACCTGTATGATATTGTCCGACAAGATCTGACGTCGCGGTATCTCGCGGAAAAGGAATACACAATCAAGGAGATAGCAGCCAGATTGGGGTATAAGAATTCCTCCGCATTCAGTCGGGCAATGAAACGATGGTCAAGATTGTCACCAGAATGATCGCGACATTTCCGAAGAGGCGCCCGTCACGGGGGCCGTCTTCTTGCTGCTATCAAACATCGGATTTCTCACCGAGTTCTGACCTCGGCCCTTAGGCCGCGACACAGAGGGCATTCGTCGACGGATTTCCTGGCGTGCTCCGATGAAACGGACAAGCTATCCGAATACCCGCGCCCATACCGCCCGAAGGCGTCGTGCGCGGTCTTCGAGGAGATAGGAGGCCGCCAGCGTCAGGAGACCTGAAATTGCGCCCGTCACGATGTGCTCGAGATAGGGGATGCGGTAGTGGCTCGTGTGCGAGTAGGCGTCGCCCAACGTTGTCAGGCAACCGACGATCAGCGCATTGCCGTATCGATGCGCATAGAGTTTCGCCACGGGCGTGAACGTCAAAAGGACGGCCAGGAGTCCGGTAAGCAGACCTGTATGAAATGCGATAGTCCAGTGGGCAACGCTCATGATGTTGCCCCAGCTCCCCGGCATGCAGGTCATGCACGCACTAGTCGGCTGCCAGAAGCGCTGGATAAACAGTCTGACGCGATGTTTCCACTCGGTTGACATGATGCATTCCCGTCGATGCCGTTGTCATGGCCAACGCCGCCACACGTATCGTTGAAGCAGTTTCCGCACCCTTCAACGAGCTTGCTGCCCCCGCCATGGACGGGCCGGCCGTAGGCCAGAGAGGCAGAACAAAAACCCGGACATGGGGGGAATACTACTCCACGACCGGAGGGCCGCTGCTTCGACCGAGACCGGCATTCGACGCTCGCGTCTGTCGGTGCGATCCTGTCCATGACGGGCATCGGGCGTCGGGCGCTCGCGCGAAGTCGCCGTCCGGCGTCAACGGTAAATTCAGCCGGTCCATGCGACAGCGCGATGGAATCGTTCAGCCGGTGTATCGACGTTTGATGCCCTGCCTGGCCGGCGAACGTCCCCGTCATATAGAATGATGCGCTTTGCCCGTACGCCCATGTGGTTCAAGAATCTTCAGCTTCATCGTCTTCCGGCCCCCTGGGCCGTGACCCCCGACCAGATGGAAGCCTGGCTGGCGCCCTACGCGTTTCAGCCGTGCAACAGCATCGAGATGCAGCGCTTCGGATGGGCGTCGCCGCGTGACGACGGCGCGCTCGTGTATTCGAACAACCGGCAGATGCTGCTGGTGTTTCGTTCGGAAAAGAAGCTGCTCCCGGCGTCGGTCATCAATCAGGTGACCAAGGCCCGGGCGCTCGAGGTCGAGGAGCAACAGGGCTTCAAGGTCGGACGAAAGCAGCTGCGCGAACTCAAGGAGCAGGTCACCGACGAACTGCTGCCGCGCGCGTTCAGCATTCGCCGCGATACTCGCGTGTGGATCGATACGGTGAACGGCTGGCTCGTCATCGATGCGGCTTCACAGGCGCTCGCCGACGAGATCCGCGGCCTGCTCGTCAAATCGATCGACCAGTTGCCGCTCGCCGGCGTTCAAGTGGCGCATTCGCCGGTTGCCGCGATGACGGACTGGCTGCTGTCCGGCGAGGCGCCGGGCGGATTCACCGTGGACCAGGACGCCGAGCTGCGTTCGAGCGGCGAAGGCGGCGCCACGGTGCGATACGTCGGCCACGCGCTGGAAGCGAGCGACATGCGCCGGCACATCGAGGCCGGCAAGCAATGCATGCGCCTCGCGATGACCTGGAACGACCGGATCTCGTTCGTGCTGACGCCGTCGCTGACGATCAAGCGCGTGACGCCGCTCGACGTGATCAAGGAGGCGGCGGATCCCACCGCACAGAACGACGACGAACGCTTCGATTCGGACGTCACGCTGATGACGGGTGAATTGGCGCGGATGCTCGCCGATCTCGTCGACAGCCTCGGGGGTGAACAGCAGCACGACTCGATTCAAAAGGCCGCCGCCTGAACGCCGTCGGTTGTCGCGGATCATGGCTCGGTGACGACGAGGCTTCGCGCTGACGCGATGTTTCGAGAAGACCTGTCGCCGCGCCGGCGACGGGTCGCACCTCAATGACGATCGTCGGGATCAGTCGTCAACGACGACCGTTTCCGGTTCGACTTCCGACATTCATCAAGAGACCGAAGCAACATCTATCGCCGACTTGCGACAAGAGTCGCTGACGCGAGTTCTCCACGATTCGCGAGCAGATTCGGCAACAGACAGGACGGGCAAAGCGAGGCAACGCTCGACGCGAAGCGGTGTGACAAGGCCGTGGCCCAATGCTTCTTCCAGCGAGTGCTACGCACCGGACAAGATCGTCACCTATCCGGAGCTCGCACGAGTGAGCATATTTTCGTCAGAACGGCTGCGCGCATGAACAACCGCGCCGAGAACAGTCATCAGCCCAAGTACGAACTCAAGCGACGCGTGCGCGGCTTTCGACTGCCGGAGCGGACGCAGGCATTCCTGCCGTGCTTCGCTCCGATTCGCCAACACATCGCGTTCAGTCGTCATTTGCTGCGGGCTTCACGCCACCGCAAGCAACTTCGCGACGCGATTCGAAACCCGGCGCCCTTTCACCGGTATTACCCCGAATCCGTGCGGCGACGCCTGCATGGCAGCTTCAACAGTGTGGTGTTGTCCTGCCAACGCCAACGTGGCAAAGCTCATCGCACTCCCCCGCCAAACCAAAAACAAAGCCGGCCCCAAGCCGGCTTCGTCATGCGCCCTCGAGCAACAACACGCCCCCGTCACTTCATGCAAGCCGAGGCGAGCTTCCCCACCGCAATCACCGCCTGCTCGATCTCCGGCGACCAAGGGCTGCTGTAGTTCAGCCGGATGAAGTTCCGGTAGTTGTCCGTGATCGAGAACATGTAGCCGGGCCCGATCGTGATGCCCTGCTCCAGCGCGAGCTGGTACAGCCGCATCGCGTCGACCTGCGCGGGCAACTCGACCCACAGCACATAACCACCCGCCGGGCTCGAAATGCGCGTGCCTTCCGGGAAAAACCGCGACACCATCGCCCGCATCAGGTTCGCCTGCTGCGCATACGCCTTGCGCAAGCGCCGCAGGTGATGCTCGTAACCGTCGCGTTCGAGAAACTCCGCGATCGCGAGTTGCGGCAACGACGGCGTCGCAAGCGTGTTCAGGAATTTCAGCTTCTCGACCTGATCGCGATAACGGCCCGGCAGCGCCCAGCCGATCCGGTACGCGGCCGTCAGGCTCTTCGAGAACGACGAGCAATGCAGCACAATCCCGTTGCGGTCATACGACTTCAACGAACTCGGATGCGCATCGCCGAAATACAGTTCGTTATACACACCGTTCTCGATCAGCGGCATTCCGGCCTTCGTCGCGAACTCGACCAGTTCGCGCTTGCGTTCGTCGGGCATCTGGAAGCCGAGCGGGTTCTGGAAGTTCGGCATCACCATGCACGCGGCGATCGGTTGCGACTTCGCGATCGCGGCCAGCGCCGCGATGTCGATCCCGTATTCCGGATGCGTCGCCACCTCGATCGCCTTCATCCCCATCCGCTCGATCGCGTGCAGCATCGCGTAGAACGTCGGCGATTCCACCGCGATCGTGTCGCCCGGTTTCGCCACCGCCTGCAGGCACAGGTTGATCGCCTCGGTCGCGCCGACCGTCACGATGATCTCGTTTGGGTCCACCGACATCCCGTTTTCCAGGTAGCGCCGTGCGATCTGACGGATCAGCCGCGGATGCCCGGGCGGCAATCCGTCCGTCACGCCCCACAGCGACTTGTCGCGGCCGGCCGCGTACGCATAGCGGTTCAGCTTCTCGAACGGGAACAGGCTCGGGTCCGGGTACGGCGAGCCGAGCGGCACGGCGTCGTCGGTGCCGATCGAACGCAGCGTCGACAGCACGAGCCGGCTCACGTCGACCGACGACGAGATCGCGATCGGCTTCGACGGCCGCAGCTCGCGCACCGGCGCATGACCGTCGTCGCGCCGCAGGTTCACGAAATAGCCGGACTGCGGGCGGCTTTCGAGCAGCCCGCGGCTTTCCAGCAGCAGATACGCGTGCAGCACGGTCGTGATGCTGATCCGGTGCTGCTGGCTCGCCTGCCGCACCGACGGAATCCGGTCGCCGTGCCGGTACACGCCCTGGCGGATCAGGCGCTCGATGTCGTCCGCGAGCTTTTCATAGAGTTTCATCGGGTGCCTCCCGCCGGCCTGCGCAGCCGCCCCGTCCCGCTGCGCTCATCCGATACGCACGGGTTCCGCCCGTCGGCCGGGCCATCGTGATTCCTGATCTTTCCCTCCGGTTTTGCCTTTTCCATCGCACTGGCTCGCTCTTGAAGATGCGCCAGCAGGGTTCCGGTACGACTGGATCTGCGGCACTGTGCCCTTGATGCTGGAATCTTAAGAGCAGAACAGTTGGCGACGAGTACACACATCGTTCGCGCGAACAAGAGTACAGTTCGGCGCGAATCGCGCATCGTGGGCGAACTGTACGTCTTATGAAACGGCCGGGCCGCCGCAAGCGGCGCACAGCGTGGCCGGATCGGCCCGGAACGCCCGCCGCACGGCCTTCCGTCCGGCTGCATCAATTGGGGTGCAATACTGTGCGTCCGCTCGGTTTTCATTCCCGGAGTCAGACCATGCAGTACACGATCGAACAGGCACCCAACCTCGGCGGCGTGATCCGCGCTGCCCGGAACGTACGGAAATGGCGCAGGAACGATGCGGTCGGCACCGGGGCCCGCGGATGACTGATCGCGCCCTCGTCGACCAGCTCGTCGCGCGGCTGACCAGCCGTGCCGACCATCAGCGCTTCGCCGGCGCGCCGATCGACCTGTCGACGCTCGACGCGCACGCGCTCGGCGCGGTCTGGCCGGCCCTGCGCCGTGTCGAGTACGAGATCATGGTGCACGACCAGGCATTCGAGGATCCGCGCGCGGATTTCGCGCGCTGGCTGCACCGGCAGATCGATGCGCTCGGACTCGTGCCGCTCGTCGACGCCGACGCCGCGCTCGAACTGTTCCGCGACATCCCGGCCGGCGGCTGGAAACGCGCACTGGAGGAATTGCCCTGTCTCGACGCGCTGCCGTCGCCCGCGCTGCAGGCCGAACTCGCGCGCATCGCGGGCGAGCCGGAGGAAGGCGACGAGCGCACCGCGGCCAGCACGTATGGCGTGTATACGCTCGACCGGTTCGCCGGCCGCCGCGACTTCTCGGCGCGACGCGACGCGTATGCGCAGGCGCTGGCGGATTCGCCGTTTCGCGTGCGCGAACTCGACGTGCTGCCCGAACTCGGGCTGGCCGGGCTGCTCGCGCTGGCCGCGACGAACAACGGTTATTTCGCGCCGAGGCGGTTGTGGCTCGACTTGAGCGATCCGGCCGTCACGCTCGCGGAAGACGCCGCGTATGTCGCGTTTGCGCGCGATGCGCTGACGGAAGCCGCGCAACGACTGGCGGCGCTCCATGCGGGCGCCGTCCCATACGAGGCCGATCGGGCATTCACGACCGACGACGCGCAGGTCGTCGCCCGGGCCGCCCGCGTGGCCGCCTATCGCGACGAAGCATGGCTGCGCCCGCTGATCGGGCCGCTGCTGACCGGCGTGTGCGTCGCGCCGACGGCCGCGAAGACCGCGCCGTCCCAGTCGCTCGCGATCGCGCTCGGCCACGCGGTCGAGACGATCCCGACCCCCGAGGGCGTGCGCGCGCTGCGCGATGCACTCGCCATCGTGCGTCACGCCGGCGTGCAGAAGAAGCTGGCACGCAACCTGAAACCGGCCGAGCGCGCGCTCGGCGAGCGGCCGCACACCGCGCTGCGCATGACGCTCGACGCGAAACCCGACAAGAAACAGCTCGCGATGCTCGCGACCTGCATGGAAGCCGGCTTCTGGCAGTCGATGACGCTCGGCCACGCCGAATGGCGCGAACGCCTCGTCGATGCGCCGGCCGGCGCCGTGTTCGCGGCGCGCACGATCTGGCACGCGCGCGGCCGCGATGGGTCGACGCAGTCGTTCATGCCCGAGATCGCAAAGGGCAAGGTCGTGCTGCGCGACGCGGCCGGGCACGCGATCGACATCGCCGGCGACAGCGACATCCGGTTATGGCACCCGCTGCTGGCCGATGCGGACGAGCGGCTCGCGTGGCAACGCGCGATCGTCGGCCGCACGCTGCGGCAGCCGGTCAGGCAGGCCTTCCGCGAATACTACGTACCGGCCGACGGCGACGCGTCCGCCAGCGATTCCGCGATGTTCGAAGGCCACGTGCTGTCGAGCCGGCAGTTGATCGGCGTCGCGCGTCGCGAAGGCTGGTCGATCCGCGCGTACGACGACGGGCTCGTCCGAGAATTCGGCGACGTGCGCGCGACCTTCTTCGTCGATGCGCGGCTCTATCCGGGATCGGAAAGCCACGGCACGTCGCGCCGGCTGCACTTCGAACGCCGGCACGACCGGCACTGGATACCGCTGCCGATCGGCGAAATCGATCGTGTGGTGTTCTCGGAAGTGGCGCGCGCGGTCGATCTGCTCGTCAGCGTCGCCGCGTTCGCGCTCGACGACGACGCAACCCGCGCGGCAACAGCCGCGCTCACGGCCGACCCGGTGCGCCAGCGCGAGCGCGAAGCACAACGCTGGCAGCGTCTGAACCGGTTGTCCGACGTGCCGCTGGGCACGATGGCGCGGCATCGCCGGCACGTGCTGTCGCTTGTGTTCGCCGGGCCGGTGGCGCAAGGGAAGATGACGATCGATGAACGGCATGTGCGCGTCGGCGCGTGGTCGGTGCATTGCGCGACCGGGCGTGTGACGCGCGACGGCGAACCCGTCGATGCGGCGATCGAGCCGCCGCCGTCGCCGCTGCGCGCGGTGCCGTGGCTGCCTTACGACGAAGCGCTGCTGCAGCGGATCGTCGACGTCGTCGCGGGGTTGCTCGATTGAGCGGACGCCGTCAGATCGAACCGAACAGCGCGCGCGGCCGGTCCTTCAGCGTGCCGGCGAGAATCCGCAGCCCGTTGACGAGTTCGTCGCGCGAGGCCGGGCACGCGAGGTTGATGCGCACGCCGTGCTCGATCTCCGCGCGATCGACCGCGAACGTCGACGACGGCATCACGATCACGCCGCGCGCCTTCGCGTTCGCGGCGAAGTCGTCGGCGCGCCACGGCGGCGGCAGGCGCAACCACACGAACATGCACGCCGGATCGGATTTCAGCTGCCCGGCCGGCAACAGCTCCCGCGCGAGATCGACGCGCGCGCGGATCTCCGCGAGTTGTGCGCCCATGATCCGCTCGGCGGTGCCGTCCTCGATCCACACGGTCGCGATCAGCATCGACGTGGGGGCCGGCATCCACGCGGTCGTGCGCACCGCCTCCGCGCACAGTGCGACGCTGTCGCGCGGGCAGCTCAGGTAGCCGAGGCGCAGCCCCGGCGCGAGGATCTTCGACGTCGCGCCGATATGAAACGTCAGCTCGGGGCACAGCCCCGCGATCGCCGGCAGCCGGTCGCGCACGAGCGGGCCGTATACGTCGTCCTCGATGATCGTCACGTGATGGCGGCGCGCGATGTCGACGAGCGCCATCCGGCGCGCGAGGCTCATCGTCGTCACGGTCGGGTTCTGCAGGTTCGGCACGACGAAGATCGCCTTGACCGGCATGCGCTGGCAGATCCGCTCGATCTCGTCGGGCAGCAGGCCGTCGTCGTCGGCCGGCGCGCTGACGATCTCGAACTGGAATACCGGCGCGAGCGCCTTGAGCCCGTAATACGTGAGGCGGTCGGCCACGATCACGCCGTCGGTGCCGATCAGGCTGTTCAGTACCGCGTACAGCCCGTGCTGCGCGCCGCTCGTGACGACCACCTGGTCGCGCGACGGCGCGAAGCACGGCGCGGCGAGCCACTGCGCGCCGGCGGCGCGCGCCCAGTCGGGGCCCTGCGGCGGCTGGTATTCCTGGAGGGCGGCGAAACGCGGGTCGTTCGGCAGCGTGCCGAACGTCTGCGCGAGGCTCGCGAGAAACTCGCCGGTGGCCGGGCGGTTCACCGTCAGGTCGATCACGCCGTTGCCCGCCGCGAGCGACGCGCGGGCCGGCTCGATGCTCGGCATCGCGCCGCCGGTGACGAGCGAGCCGCGCCGTTTGCTGCCGATCACGAGGCCGCGCAGCTGCAATTCCTTGTACGCCCGGGACACGGTCGACACGTTGATGCCGAGCTCGGTCGCGAGCTGGCGCTGCGGCGGCAGGCGGCTGCCCGGCGGATACATGCCGCTGCGAATTTCCTCCTCGATCGAGCTCGATACCTCGACGTAGGTCGGCCGCTTCGCCTGCGCCGGCGCGCCGCCGTCGCGCTCGCCGGAAAGTTTGTCTGATGCCATTTATCGCCCGTGACCACACAAAAAGCGTTTGTCTGCCATTTTGACCTGCCCAGCGATTGTATCCGACATCCCCTCCCCGTCAAACGTCAGTTGAAAAGTCTGTCGAATCAGTCAGTTGGAATCGGGTAAACACTAGCGCCACACAATCTCATTTTGATTGCACACAAAAAATTACTGTGTGATTCTTGATCGCAACTTTGTGTGAATCATGTGGACCGGAGGGAACGCGTCATGGCGAATGTCGCCATCGTGGGTGCAGGCTTCATCGGGCTCGGCGCGGCTGCATGGCTGCAGCGCGACGGGCATCGCGTGACGCTGTTCGACCCGGCCGGCATCGGCCAGGGCGCGTCGTTCGGCAATGCCGCGACGTTCGCGCCGTACGGCTGCGTGCCGGTGAACGGCCCGTCGGTGTTCCGCGACATGCCGCACTTCCTGTTCGCCGCCGACAGCCCGCTGCGCATCCGCTGGCCGTACCTGCTGCACGGCGCGCCGTGGCTCGTGCGGTTCCTGCTCGCATCGACGCCCGCGCGCCACGCACACAGCGCGACCGCGCTGGCCGCGCTGCTGTCGCGCGCCGCCGACGGTTATGCGCCGCTGCTTGCACCGTCGCGGCTCGCCGCGTTCGTGCGGCCGCGCGAATGCCTGTACCTGTATGCGCGGCAGGCGTCGTTCGACGCCGCGCAGCCGTCGCTCGCGCTGCGGCGCCGGCTCGGCGTGCCGTTCGAGACGCTCGACGCGAGCGCAATCCGCCGGCTCGAGCCCGCACTCGCGCCGATCTTCACGCGCGGCGTGCTGTTCGTCGGAAGCTGGCACTTCTCCGATCCGTGCGGATTCCTCGGCGCCCTGTTCGCGCACCTCGCCACCGGCGGCGCCGCGCTCGAACGCACGCGCGTCGAACGGATCGAGCCCGCCGGCGACAGCGTGACCGTGCATGCGGGCGGCGCCGTGCGCACGTTCGATCACGTCGTCATTGCCGCCGGCGCCCGCTCGCGCGCACTCGCGGCCGCGTGCGGCGACACGGTGCCGCTCGATACCGAGCGCGGTTATCACGTGCAGTTCGGCGCGCACGAGCCGATCGTCTCGCGGCCGGTCGGCTGGGCCGAGCGCGGCTTCTACATGACACCGCTCGACGAAGGGCTGCGCGCGGCCGGCACCGTCGAACTCGGCGGCTTCGACGCGCCGATGAATCCGTCGCTCGTCGCGCTGCTCACGCGTTCCGCGCGCGAAGCCGTGCCGTCGCTCGGCGCACCGACGCGCAGCTGGCTCGGCTTCCGGCCGACGCTGCCGGACGGCGTGCCCGTGATCGGCCGCGCGCGGCGCAGCGCGCGCGTGATCCATGCATTCGGCCATCAGCATCTCGGCGTGACGCTCGCCGGCATCACCGGGCAAATCGTCGCCGACCTCGTCGCCCAGCGCGCACCGCCGCTGGACCTCGCACCGTACCGGGCCGCGCGATTCTGACGCGCGCCGCGATTTTCACCACTGCAAGGAGGCATCCATCATGAATCGTCGTAACTGGCTGGTTTGGCTGGCCGTCTGCTCGATCGGCACGGTCGGCGCATCCGCGCAGGCCGCGGACCCCGAAACCGTCAAGATCGGCTTCGCCGGCCCGCTGACGGGGCCCGTCGCGCGCGTCGGCAAGGATCTGCAATACGGCGCGCAACTCGCGCTCGACGAAGAGAACGCGAAACATCCGACCGTGGGCGGCAAGCCCGTGCGCTTCGTGCTCGACGTACAGGACGACCAGGCCGATCCGCGCATCGCGATCCAGGTCGCGCAGAAGCTCGTCGACGACGGCGTGGTCGGCGTGATCGGCCACTACAACTCGGGCTGCAGCATTCCCGCGTCGGCCGTCTACAAGCAGGCGAACGTCGCGATGATCACGCCCGGCTCGACCAATCCGCAACTGACGATGCAAGGTTTCAAGAACGTGTTCCGCACGATGGGGCACGACGGCGTCGGCGGCGTGGTGGCCGGCCGTTTCGCGGTCGAGCAGCTGAAGGCGAAACGGATCGGCATCATCGACGATCGCACCGCGTTCGGCCAAGGTCTCGCCGACGCGTTCGAGAAGGGCGTGAAGGACGCGCACGGCAGCATCGTGTCGCGCGAATACACGAACGACAAGGCCGTCGATTTCCGCGCGATCCTGACGACGATGAAGAGCAACAACGTCGACCTGCTGTTCTTCGGCGGCCTCGACGAACAGGGCGCGATGCTCGTCAAGCAGATGCGCTCGCTCGGCATCCGCGCGCAGCTGTTCGGCGCCGGTGCATTGAAAAGCAATGCATTCCTGAAGATCGCCGGCACCTCGGGCGAAGGCACGCAGGATCTCGAACCGGGGCCGGCGCTCGACAAGCTGCCTTCCGCCGTCGCGTTCGCGCAGCGCTACAAGGCACGCTTCAACCAGGATGTCGAGCTCTATGCACCGTTCTCGTACGACGCGGCGCTCGCGATGATCGCGGCGGTACGCAAGGCCGATTCGCTCGATCGCGGCAAGATCGTCGCGAGCCTGCCCGGCGTGTCGGTCACCGGCGTGACCGGAAAGATCTCGTTCGACGAGCGCGGCGACCTGATCAAGCCGCCGTACACGCTGTTCCGCGTCGAACAGGGGCAGTGGCACAGCATCCGCACGGTCGGCGGCGCGTCGAACTGACGCGCGGCGGCGCGACCGGGAACCACACCGTCATCGCGCCGCCTGCTGCCGCTGCACCTCCTGCGCTTTCATCTGCAGATACGCGCCGCGCTCGACCTCGTGCAGCTGCTGCGGATACTGCTCGGTCGCGTCGAACCAGCGCGCGAGGCGCTGGTCGAGCGGCTTGTCGAGCGTCGCGAGATACGCATCGATCGCGAGGTAGTAGCGCATCGTGTTGCGCTCCAGCAGCCCGCGCACGCCGCCGACGTACTGCGGCTGCGCGGCCGATCCGCCGACGTTCGTGAAGCCGACCTTGTCGCTGCCGACGGTCGCGAGGTAGGTCTTCATCGCCATGCGGCCGACCGTGCCGAAACCATACGAATACGTGAGATGCAGGAACGTGCGCGACGCGCCGACCGGCACAGCCTCCAGTGCGATCCGGTAATCCTTCGTGCCCATCGGGCCGCTGTCGGCGGTCAGGTCGACCTGGAAATAGTCGGGCGATGCGGCCGCCACGCGATAGCGGAACTGCACGCGATAGGTGTCGGACAGCTTCTGCTGGATCTTGCGGCCGAGGTTCACGTCGAGCACCGGGCCGTTGCCGCCGCCCGATGCATGACAGTACTTCGTGTTCAGGTGCAGGATCAGCACCGCGCACCAGTTCGCGGGGCCCTGCGCGGGATCGTCGAGCTGGCCGCTCACGACCGAGAACGGATAGTTGACCACCGCGTAGATGTCGCCCTTCAGCGACGACGATGCTTCCGCCGATTCGAGCACCAGCGGCCGATGAAACGCGTTGTCCTTCAGTTGCGCGCCGAGGCTGCGGTAACGGTCGAGCAACGCCGCCGCATCGTCCGCGCCGAACGACAGCGCGCTCCAGCCCGTACACAGGGCCGCGACGAGCGCGTACCGGGCGCAGCGAGCCAGCCACGTGCCGCGCGGATGTCCGGATGTCTTCATTCTTGTGCTCCCGCCTGGCGCGCGAGGGTCGCGCACCTGTGTCACAGAATACGCCTGGCCGCAGCGCAACATTGCATGCGAAAAGGCCGCTATCGACGCCGCTTCACCGGCACCGGCAACTGCGCGGCGGTGATCCGGATCAGCGTCGACAGCCATTCACGATCGTCCCAGCGCTCGCCCGAGATGACGAGGTGAGGCTTCGCGCCCGGATACGGCGAGCCTTCCTCGCACGTGCCGAGAAACGCTCGGCCTTCGGGCGTCGGCTTGACGAACAGCCGATCGTCGCAGACGAGCGCCGCCATCTTGCCGTCGCAATAGATACCGTACTCGCCGAACATCTTGCGCGCCGATACCGTGCCGGCCGCCGCCATCTGTTCGACGATGAAATCGACTGTGCCCTGGCTCGATGCCATCCCTGCTCCTTGCAAAAAGGTGTATGACCGCAGCGTGTGCCCGACCGTTCCACCTGATCGGCGGATGCGCTGCGGTGCGTCATCCATTCGCCGGCGGAACGCGCATTCGGGTGCATTCAGGCACATGCAGGCATTCCCGGCCCGCAACACGCTGCGTGCCATGCCGTGTCGTTCCGTGTCGCGACAGTCACATGACGGCGCGCGGCCGAGCGAGACGACCGCGATCGACGACGTAACAATGCGACAACGCCCGCCTACGAACGCAATGCCGACGGCGCGACGCCCAGCCAGCGATGAAAGCTGCGCCGCATGTTTTCGGTATCGCCGAAACCGCACTCGTTCGCCACGCGCTGCAGCGACGACGCCCCGCTTTCGAGCGCCGCGCGAGCGGCTTCCACGCGCAGTTTCTCGACGGCCTTGGCAGGCGTGAGGCCGGTTTCCGCCTGGAACGCCCGCGCGAACTGACGCGGGCTCATGCACGCCTGCTCGGCCAGGTCGCTCACGCGCAGGCGTGCGCCGAGATTGCGGCGAATGTGGTCGAGCAACGGCTTGAAGCGCCCTTGCGCGCTGTCGAGTTCGATCAGCGCCGAGAACTGCGACTGTCCGCCGGGGCGCCGGTAGTACACGACCAGCCGTTTCGCGACGGCGCGCGCGAGCCGTTCGCCGCGATCCTCGCCGATCAACGCGAGCGTCAGGTCGATGCCGGCCGTGATGCCGGCGCTCGTCCAGAACGGCCCGTCGTTCACATAGATGCGATCGAGCGCGAGCCGCACCTGCGGAAACGCCCGCGCAAACCGCTCGCCGCAGCCCCAGTGCGTGGTCGCCAGCCGCCCGTCCAGCACACCGGCGGCGGCCAGCAGCAGGCTCCCCGAACAGACACTCGCCACGCGGATGCCGCGCGCCGCGCAGCGCCGGACGAACGCGCACGTCGCCGCGTCGGCCATCGCGGCATCGACGCCATCGCCGCCCGCGACCAGCAACGTGTCGAGATCCGCCGCATCCGGCAACGATTCGGCGTGCCAGCTCACGCCCGACGAACTGCGCACCAACCCCGGCTGCGCCGCGACGATGCGAACCGCGTAATACGGCGTGCGCGCGTAGTCGGCCATCTCGAACGCGGAAACGGGCCCGGCGGCATCCAGCACCTGGAAACCGGGATATACGAGCATGGCGACGCGATGGGTCATGGCAGAAAGTGCGGGAGAAATGACATTGCGACGGACAGCGCGCGGCGCGATGCTACACGCCGCTCATACCTTGGGAGATCGTGATGGCCACCACGCCGTTCATCGTCGTATTCGCATTGTTCGATCATGTCACGCAGCTCGATTTCACCGGGCCGGACGAAGTGTTCTGGCGTCTGCCGGGCGCGCGAATCCGGCGGGCCTCGGTGCGCGGCGGATCGATTCGCGCGGACAGCGGCCTGACCGTTGCCGAGGTCGAGCGGCTCGCCGACATCGCGCACGCCGATCTCGTCTGCGTGCCGGGCGGGCTCGGCGTGATCGATGCGATCGCCGACGCTGCATTCGTCCGCGAGGTGCGCCGGCTCGCGCTCGGCGCCCGCTATGTTACCTCCGTGTGCAGCGGGTCGCTGGTGCTCGGCGCGGCCGGGTTGCTGCAAGGCCGGCGGGCCGCCTGCCACTGGGCGTGGCGCGACCTGCTGCCGCCGTTCGGTGCGATCGTCGACGAAGGCCGCGTGGTGCGCGACGGCCCGGTCGTCACGGGCGGCGGCGTCACCGCCGGCATCGACATGGCGCTCTCGGTGATGGCCGACCTGGCCGGCCCGGCCTACGCGCAAGCGGTGCAGCTCGGCATCGAATATGCGCCCGAGCCGCCGTTCGACTGCGGACGTCCCGAGCGGGCCGCGCCGGACATTCTCGCATCGGTGTCCGCGCTGTTCGAGCGCGTGCGGCCCGATCGTCATGCGGTCGTGGCGCGTGCGGCGCAGCGCCTCGCGCAACCCGACGCGAGCCGACAACCGGCATGACGCGCACGCGGGCCCTGCCGGATCGTCGCGACGCCGTTACTTGTCTGCCGCAAACGCGCTCGACATCTGCCGCGCCCGCTTCACGTCGTCGCCGTGCAGGTAGATCGACGTCGTCGAGATCGACGCATGCCGCAGGTTGTCGCGCACGGTCGTCAGCTCCGCGCCGCGCGCCAACGCATGCGTCGCATGCGTATGACGCATCCAGTGCGGGCTCGCCTGCCGCAGCTTCTGCGCGAGCGCGGGGTTGTCGGCCTCGACCTGATCGGCCGTCTGCGTGAAGAAACGCTGCATCACCTTCCACAGCCGCACGCTCGTGATCGCGGCCGCGCCGTCTTCCGCGAGGCTCGCGATCAGCGGCGTATCGGGCCGCCAGCGCACCGGCGTGACCGGCAGCCGGCGTGCGACCAGGTAACGGTCGAGCGCCGTGCGCGCGAGCGGCGGCAGCGCGACGCGCGCGGCCTTGCCGCCCTTGCCGACCACCTTCAGCCATGCGTCGCCGTGCGCATCCGTCTCGATGCCGCCGAGCGTCGCGCCGACCAGTTCGCTCGCGCGCAGCCCGGTCGCATAACCGAAATCGAGGATGAAGCGCAGCCGTTGCGCGGCGGCCGGCGTCCAGCCCGACTGCGGCGCACCGGCCGCCGTGCCGGTGCGGAACTCGAGCCCGTCGGCGATCGTGCGCACGAGCAGCCATTCGCCTTCGGTGAACGCGTGCGACGTGTCGAGTGCGTTCGCGCCGCGCGTGTCGCGCACCTTGACGCCCGCGAACGGATTCGCCAGCAGGTAGCGCTGTTCGATCAGCCAGCGAAACAGCGCGCCGAGCACCGACAGCGTGTACGCCGCCGAACGCGCGGACAGCGCGCCCGAGAACGGCCGCCAGTCGGGCGCGCCGCGCGGCCGCACGGGCCCGACCCAGCGTTCGTGCGGGCTCGGGCGCCGCACGAATGCGCGATACGCGACCGCGTCCTCGGTCGTCAGCGACGACAGCGCGCGGCCGCGCTCGACGATCGCCCACAGGATCAACCGCTCCGCCTCCTTCCGGTACGCACGCCGCGTCGCGGCCGATTCGTGCAGCGACAGCCACGCGTGCACGGCCGCGTAATCGTTGTCCGCATCGAGCGTGCTGGTCGCGCGCGGCGCGCGGAACGTGCCGGCCGAGCCGTCGACCTCGTGCGGCAGCTTCAACTGCTCCCACGGCACGATGCTGCCGCGCGGCGTCGCCGCGATCAGCGCGCGCGCCCGTTCGGTCAGGTCCGGATGCGCGGCGAAAAACGCCTCGATGTGCCGCGCACCGGCCACGCCGAGGCCCGCGATCGCACGCCACCACTGGCGCCGGCGCGGAATCCGCACCGTGAGATCGGCGAGCGTCGCGATCCCGTGCGCCCGCAGCGCGGCGACCGCACGCGCGGGCAGCCACAGGCCGACGTCGTCGCTGATCTGCGGGACCGGCGCGCGCGCATGACGCAGCAGGCCGATCGCTTCGGCGGCCGCCTTCGCCTCCCGAATACGCTCACCGTCGGGATGACCGAGACGCTCCGCGAGATCGGGCCGGCCGGCCTGTCGTGCGACGCGCACGAGGCGGCGGCGAATCCCGCCGATCACGCCGCGCGCCGAGCGCCCTTCGCCGAGACGATCGGGCAGGTAGCGTTCGACAGCCTGGCGCACGGTCATGCCGGCGTACCATGCGCGCAGCGCGGCCAGTTCGTCGGCGTCGGGATAACCTGCGGGCGCAGGCGCGGAATCGGAGGAAGGCGGTGAGGCGAGGCGCGGTTTCATGGGCGCCAGTTTGACAGAAGCGCGCGCGGCCGGATACGTCGCGCACGGCGCTCCGGGGGTGGCGGGCGCCGAGGCGCGCCGGAAAGATCGCAGCGGTGACGCGTAGCGCGAAAGGATGCGAGGATCGATCGAATTGCGGTCGTTTCACCCGTTTCATCGCTGTGGAATCGATTATCGTGCGGGTCGACATGTCACGACCCGACACGAGTCGCGACATCGTCGATCCACGTGCGACACCGAAACCAAACGGGAAACGAGCGCCCGGTACACGCCTGCTATGCTGCGCACTGCATTCGCGCGTCATGCGTCCGCCGCTTCCTTGCATGACGCTGCGGCGCGCGGGTTCCGCACTGAATTGCGCCGAGCGACCCTACGATCCGCCGCAGGCCGCCGACGATTGCGCAACAGCGTCAACGCATGTCGATTTCAGGCCGTCGAACAACAAGATCCATACCGACAAGCACGCCAATTTCATGACATTCCGACTTCTCGCCACGCTCGCTGCCGCGGCCTTGAGCTGCGCCGTGCTGCCCGCTGCCCACGCGCGCACCTATGTCCCGCCGACAGCGTCGTTCGGCAACGGGCCCTATGTGCATCGGTTCGTGCTGCGCGACCCCGTCACGCACCGGCCGCTGCCGAATGCGCGGTACCGGCTGCTGCTGCCCGGACACGCGATCGCGGGGCTGCCGCCCCATCAGGCAGGCGGCGACAGCGTCGTGTTCGGCACGACCGATGCCGCCGGACGCACCGTGCGGATCCGCCTGCCCGCGCGGTACCCCGAGAGCCAATGGGCGCTTCAGCCTGTCGTGGGCGAAGGCGACAGCGGCGGGACGTTTCAGGTGATCGACGAAGATACGGGGCGGCCCTACGGCCATTACCCGTACGTACTCGACGTGACGGGGGAATACCTCGTCTGCGGGCGCATCGATGCCAACGGCTACACCGTCTTCGTGCAGTCGAACGTGGACCGCAAGCTCAGGTTGCGTCGCACGGTATTGCGCGCGCCGGCGGACACCGACTGGTGTGCGGGGCCCGGCACGGACATCGCCAACCATGCCGGCGATCCGGGCACGCCCGATCTCTACACGCAGTATCTCGGCAGCCTGGTCGCCGACGGCCGGCACCTCGGCCGGGCACTCCGGGAACAGATCGCGGCCAAGATGATCGCGCTGGCGATTGCCGAGCGGGACGAAGGCCGCATCGACACCGCGCTCGACGCAGGCAATTTCTCGGGCGACCTGTTGAACGGCATCGGCTACGACCTCGTCAACGCCGGCCTGACGATCGATCGTGCGATGGCGATGATCGATGCGCGCCTCGCGCAGTCACCCGATGACCCGTATGCGCTCGACAGCAAGGGCTGGGCGCTCCATCGCCTCGGTCGCGACGACGAAGCGCTGACGTGGTTCGACCGGTCGATCGCGATCCTCGCGAAGGAAGGCGACGCGGACAAGGACGTACGCGAAGCTCATGCGACCGGGCTGACGCACAAGGGCGAAGTACTGTGGAAGCTGGGCCGCGCGGATGACGCGCGCGATGCGTTCGCGCAGGCGCGGAAGATTCAGCCGGACAACGCGGACCTGGAAGAAACACTGAAGCGGCTGAACGTGGGGGCGAGCCCGGACGGCGCGGCGTCGCCCGATATGAGCGGTACGAGCGGTACAAGCGGTACGTAAGCGCACGCACGCGCCGCGCGCCGTGATTTCAGGGAGCGACGCCGCGTAACGCGTCGTCACTCCTCGCCTTTCGCGCCCGGATTGAGCATCACGACGAAGCCTGCCACGCCGACGACCAGCGCGACCGCGCCGCCGCGCAGCGCCATCGCGTTGTCGAACAATAGCCCCGTCACGACGGCCATCATCCCCACGAGCGAGACGAACACGGCGATCGCCGCGACGACGATCCGGGATTGGCGGCGTATCATTGCGCCCCCTCCGGGTTACGCGGCCGCAGCCGCTACGTCGGCATCGTCGCCGCGAATCAGCAGCACCGGGCACTTCGAGCCGCGCACGAAGCGCTCGGCGACACTCCCGAGCAGCACGCGCCGGATGCCGCGCCGCCCGTGCGTGCCGACCACCGCGAGATCGATCCCGCCTTCCTTCACGTAGCGCTGCAGGCGTTCCGAGATGTCCTCGCCGATGCTCTCCGTCTCGACGAGTTCGGCCTCGCCTTTCGCACCGGCGAGCGCGATGACCTGTTCGGCTTCACGCAGCACCTTGCGCCCGTCGTCACGCATTTCCTCGACGAGCGCGTGCGGATCGAAACGGCCCGCGTAAGTGAACAGCACCGACTTGTCGACCACATACACGGCACTGACGTGCGCGTCGCCTGCCAGCGCGACCTTTACGGCCTCGGCAAGCGCCAGTTTCGACGAAGCGCTGCCGTCGACGGCCACCATGATCTTCTTGTACATGCAAACCTCGCTGGGGTGAATTGCCGCGCGGCTGGGTGCGCGCGGCCTGTCACCATCATCGGCGGACGGCGGGTTCGAATGTTGACGGCGATCAAGCGAGCGACCATGCCGGCTGCGACCGGCCGACGCAGGGCACGGCACACGCGCCGGAGCCCGCACCCTTGTGCGTCTTCGCGTATGCGGCGCGCGATACGCGTGCCTGTCGAACCCGCCGGCGCGCGACGGAATCCGCCGGGCCCGCGGCGGCCGCGCGCCGCCCGCGCGCACCGGAATCGAGCGGTCACCATGCCGAAGGCGCTATCATCGGATGTGCGACTTTCGTCCGGCCCTTATTTGCCGGCCCACTTTCAACTCGCTCAACCGACATGACAACGACTACCGAACGCGTGGACGGCGCCGCCCAGCATCTCGTCGCCGCCCGCCATGCCGGCTCGCCCGGCCCGCTGCTGCCCGATGCACTGCGCCCCGACGACATCGACACCGCGCTCGCGATCCAGCAGCGCGTGGCCGACCTGCTCGGCGAACCCGTCGGCGGATGGAAATGCGCGCTGCCGCCGCCCGACCGCGTGATCCTCGCACCGATCTTCGCGTCGACGATCCGCGAGGCCGATGCGCCGTACCGCGTCGTCGGCGGCCCGATCGTGCGGATCGAACCGGAAATCGCGTTCGTGCTCGATCGCGACCTGCCCGCGCGCGAACAGCCGTACGACGAACAGGACGTGCGCGACGCGATCCGCGAGGTGCGCATCGTGCTCGAGGTGCTCGGCTGCCGCTATGCGGAGCCCGCGCGCGCGTCGAAGTTCGAGCTGCTGGCCGACGGGCAATTCAACCAGGGGCTGTGCGTCGGCCCGGTCGTGCCCGACGGGCTGAACGTGCCGCTCGAGACGCTGGCGCTGTCGTTCGAAGGCGCGCTGAACCGCACGATCGACGGCCGCCATCCGGACGGCGATCCGCTGAAGCCGCTGGTGTGGCTCGTCAACTTCCTCGCATTGCGCGGCGACCCGGTGCGCGCCGGGCAGATCGTGACGACCGGATCGTACGCGGGCGCGATCGACGTGCCGCTCGGCGATGCGCTGACGGTTCGCTTCGGCGAGCTCGGCAGTTTGTCGGTGACGTTGACGGCCTGATGCACGCGGCGCGCGGGCCCGGCTGACCGGCCGGCCCCGGTCGCCAATCGCCGCCGTCCGGCCGTTCAACCATCCCTGGAAACCATCCCTGGACGACGTGACGTCCATGACAAACCGCAGCAACTCACACAGAGTGACTCCGATGGGTGAAACGACGGGCCCGTTCGACGCGGGTGTGGGCACACCGCGCGACCACACCCTGACCATCGAGACGCTGACGAAAGACATCGCGCGGGACTGACACCGCGAGCGCTCGCGTTCCGCGCCGGCGCGACTGCCCTGCCATCCGCTCTTTCGGCCACACCGTGATAACGTTGCACATCCCCGCGCGCACCGCGCCCCACCTCTTGGCATGCGCACCGCTTTCACGCCGATATCGAACATGTCGCTGACA
The DNA here is from genome assembly GCF_001043615.1 of Burkholderia sp. LK4. Classification (NCBI taxonomy): domain Bacteria; kingdom Pseudomonadati; phylum Pseudomonadota; class Betaproteobacteria; order Burkholderiales; family Burkholderiaceae; genus Burkholderia; species Burkholderia sp. LK4. Next base: position 79,513 of record NZ_LDUL01000107.1, on the reverse strand, counting down.
CCGCTTCCCGCCCTGCTCGACGAAACCCTGCGCACCGTCGTGCGCCGCTACCGGCTGCCGCCGCTCGACAGCGCGTCGTCGCCGGCCGACGCCGCGAACCCGGCCGCTACGCTCGCGATCGTGATCGAGGAAGCGCGCAGGATGCGAAGCGACGGGCACACACTCGACGCGGCGCTGCGGCAGCGCTTCATCGACGCCCTCGCGCGGATGATCCGCGATGCGATGGATACGCATTCCGGCGATCCCGCGTTTCAGGCCGCGGTGCTGCGGCACGATGCGCCGAGCGTGCGCGAATACGCGTCGTTGTCGGCACACGCGGAGCAGGACCGTCGCGCGCTGCATTCGGCCGTCAACGCGATCGCGCACCCCGCCAAGCTCGAGCGCAGCGCCCGGCCGTGGCAACGCGACGGGCTCGCGCGGCTGCATGCGGCCGCCACCGGCGCGTCGTGGGCCGATCTGCACGACACGCTGCGGCACCTGCTCGCACTGCCCGACATGAAGACCGACCCGGCCTTCGAACAGGACATCGTCAAGCTGAAAGACAGCCCCGCGCTCGAACGCCTGCTGCGTGTCGACGCCCTGGCATCGGACGAGCACGTGCGCCGCTACCGTGCGTTGTGGGTCCGCCAGGGCCCGCTCGAAGGCAGCTCGGTCGCCGTTGCACAGGGCGTCGCATCGCAGCAGCGCGGCGCAGCCGTCGAAGCGCTGGCCGCGCAGGCGCTCGACGCGCTGGCCCGCAGGCTCGACGCCGTCGACGCACGCCGCACGTACCGGGTGGTGACGTCGATGCGCGTGCCGTCGTCGATACCGGGCCGGCACGATCGCGCGAAAACCGAATGGGACGCGATCCTGCTCGAACGCCCTCGCGGCGACGACCCGGCGCCCGCGTGGAACGTGCGCTTCCTCGTCGAAGCGAAAGCGTCCGCGGATGCCGCGACGACCGACCTGCCGCGGCTGCTGCGCGGCCTGACCCTGCTCGCGCAGGCCGACCCGGACACGATCTATTCGTTCGAGACGCACCAGGGCACGGTGCGCGTGCACGGCGCGTCGCTGCGGGCGCTGACGACCGACGACGCCGCGCTGCAACGGGAAGTGCTCTATTGCTGCGATGCGTCCGCGGACGCGACGCCGCGCCTGCTGGGCGCCGCGAGCCGGATGCAGTTGCTGTCGGCGCAAGCCAGCCTCGAGTACGCGAGCGCGCTCGCGCAACAGCCGCATACCCCCCCTGACGGCCTCGGCGTCGTCTGGCACGCGCTGCTGACGATGCCGCAATGGCATGCGGTGTTGCACCAGTACCCGTCGTTGCGGCAGGTGCGCGAGCTGATGGTGGCGATCGACGACTTGCGGGCCGCGATCGACGAGGTCGATGAAGGCGGCGCGGCCAGCAGCGTGTACGCGTGACGCACGAAACGAGCCGCCGCGCGGCGTCCGGAACGCGCGGCCCGCTCAGTTGGTGAGCACACCGAACGGCAGCGTCCATCCTGCCAGCCGGCCGCCATCCCCCCATCGATCGCCGGCCGCATCGCACGGCAGCAGAATCGGCGCGGCCGCGCATTCGAGCGTTTCCTTCGGCGTATGGCCGAACTCCGCCTTGAACAGCCGGTGGAAATACTTCTCGTCGGGAAAACCGTGCGCCCACGCGATTTCCGCGATGCGCTGATGCCGGCGCTGCGGGTCGCCGAGCACGTGGTACGCGTGACGCAGCCGCCGCCGCGTGATCTGCCGCATCACGCCGCCGTCTTCCTTGAACAGCTGGTAGAGCCGCGCTCTCGACACGCCGATGTCGCGGCAGATCCGGTCGGGATCGAGGTCGGGCTCCAGCAGATGCATGTCGATGTAGCGGCGGACCCGCTCGGCCAGCGCCCCGTCGATCGGGCCGCGTGCGTCGTGCAGCGCCTGCGCGGTCGGGGCGACGGCCGCGGCGAGCAGCAGCAGCATCGACTGGACGATGCTCGGGATCTCGTGCGTGCGCAGATTCGGCAGATTGCGGAACAGCGACAGCATGTGGTCGCCGAGCAGCCGCCCGACGCCGCTCGTCAGCGTCTGCCCGTGCGCCTGCGCCGCATGGCTCGGCAGCAGGTACCTGGGCACGACCAGACTGATCACGTCGCCGGCCTCGACCCTGCAGTCGTTGATCTGCGCGACGTCGTACACGAACACGTCGCCGGCGCCTTTGATCAGTTCGGGCCCGCCGGTGTGGCTGGCCATCCGGCCACCGAGCAGCAGGGTGAAGCGGATCGAATCCTGTCCGTCGAGGCGGATCCGCCGCGTGGTCCGATGCACCCGGTAGGCCGGCGCGCGCGATCGCCAGTGGCGGCCCGACAGGATCAGCGGGCCGAGTGCCGCGCCGCTCGCTTCCGCGTCGAACGCGCCGTGGCCGCCGTCGTCTTCCAGGCGGCAGTCGCACAGCATGTCCTTGACCCAGACGTGGAACCTGTCCCGCTCGGGGTAGTCGATGGTGCGAAACTTGAAAACGGGGACGAATGCCGCTTGATCCATGACAGTGTTTTTATCGAGCCGACACGAGAGGATAGATCGGTTCGCAGATTATCGGACCAAACTGCGCCGGCGCAAGGCCGGCGCGGCACATCGTCCACCCATGCGGTCGACGGGCGCCTCGCGACGGGCGCCGTCGTTGCCGCGGCCATCAGCGTTGCGGATGGCATTCCCAGTTGTTGTACGTCGGCCGATCGATCGGCGTGAGCCCCGGAATCATGAACACCGTACAGCCGAAACGCCGCCCCTTGCCGGTCGTCGCGTCGTAACTCACCTTCTGGCCACCGAGCCCGTCCTTCTTCCCGTACTGCACGTTGGCGATCGTGATCTCGTCCGACGACGCGAGCCCGAGCGTCTTCGCGGTCGATGTCTGCACGTCGACCATGTTCATCTGCGTCGAACCGCACGCGGACAACACGAGGCCGGCCGCCGCCGCGCCCAGCGCCGTCCGCAAGGTGACGGCGCATTGCAGGATCTGCTTCATGGTTTCTCCTTCGAATTCCCGGTGGGGCACGATTACGAGCCCGGCGTAAAAAAGCTGGACTGGATCTGGCTGCCGACGTTCGCGACGAACGATTGCCAGACGAGCGCCATCGCCCCCGCGGCATTGACGGCCAGCGCCGGCCACGACCCGTCCTGCGGATCCAGCGTCGACGTGCTCCACGCCCCGTTCCGATAGCCGGCCACGAGGAGGAGCGACGCGTTCGGTGTGCCCGTGTCCTGCCAGGCGACGGTCACGTTACCGGCCGCGTCGATCACCAGCGGCGGGTACTGGAGCGCCGCCCCGTTCAGGTGTTCCGTCAACCGCTGCAGCGCCCCCCAGTTTCCGCCGGCATCGGACACGCTAGCCTGCAGGACCGCGCCCCCTTCCGCCCACATCGCCGCGGCCACGCCGTTTTCGTTGACGGCCAGCATCGGTGTCGCGATGAAACCCGTCGGCTCCGCGATCGCCGGCGCCACCGGCTGCGAGGGCTGCCATCCGGTTCCGGCGACGTAGCGCTGCGACATCGTGGCGGTGTAGATCTTCCCGCCCGTCACGTCGAGTTGCCCCCAGAGCAGCGTGATGTTGCCCTTCGCGTCCATGCCGGCGACCGGCGAGATGATCGTCGTGAACAGGCTCGTATTCGATACGGCCTGGTTGACGTTGGTCCAGCCGTTGGTCGCGTCGTAGGTGGCCGTCCACAACGCCGACTTCGTATGGTTGGTCTGCCGCCACGCGAGCACCGCGCGGCCGGACGACAGGACCGACAGCATCGGCCTCACGTTGTCCGTATCGCCGGTCACCGCGCCCGGCCCGGTCTGCACCGGCATCTGGACCAGCGCCGTCGGCGACCACTGTCCGGCCTGCGTATAGCGCGTCCACGCGATGCGCGTGTCGAGCAGGCTGATCGACTGTGTCCATGTGACGAGCGCGTTGCCCTGGCTGTCCATGCCGGCCGAATAGGACGAACCGGCCATGTCCGGCACCAGTGCGACCGGGGTGCCCCAACCGCCATTCGGGGTGTACGGGCGTGCCCACAGGGCATACGTGTTGGGGCCCGGCGTCCACTCGGTCCAGAAGGCGACCGCCTGCCCGCTCGCGTTGCCGACCAGTTGCGGTTGCACCCCGGTCAGCGAATTCATCGCATGCGAACCGTCGCTCGTGTCGAGCCGCGTCGCGCTTCCCCAGCCCGAGCCCGGCACATAGCGTGCGCCCCACATCTCGTTGCCGGTCGTGCCGGCCGTGCCGTTGGTCATCCAGGTGGCGAGCGCGTTGCCGCTCGCGTCGATGGTCACGCTCGGCTCGCCTTCCGGCCCCTTGCCGTCCACCGCGGCGGCCTTCGACCAGCCGGCCTGCGGCTGCGTGGTCCCGCCGCCCGTCGGCCCGCCGTTCGAGCCGCCGTTCGAACCGCCGCCGGGCGAGGTCGAACCGGACGGTGAACCGGGATTGTTCGGCGACGACAACGATGCGCCGCCGTTCGTGGCAACGTCGTCACCGCCGCATGCGGACAGCGCGAGCGCGGCTGCCATGACCATCCATGCAATGGGTTTCATCGGAATCCTCTTTTTCTCTTTCCGGCGTACTCTCGTCTGCCGTTCGCCGACACGCTGTGCCGCACCGATCGGCATATTGATAAGCAATGCTATTGAACAGGCACGAAAACCGGTGTCCGTTCGCCCCCCGTCATGATCGGCTCCGTCGTGCGGATCGATGCGAACACCGCCCTCGGCAGACCGCCCCCGTCCGGCAGCGAGGACGCCGACCGACGTCTGTCGTCGAAGGTCCGTCGCTGCCGGCTGCATCTTAATTCAGGCGGTCCGGATTCAAGGTGGCGATGCGTCCACACTGAGTGGACTTCCATTTCGCCGGCCCGCCTGCGCGCGCTCGCGGCCGGGGCCGCGGGTGCGGTACGATACGCGCCGGGGCAAAACGCCTCACCTGAGAGACCCGGCCGCTGCGGCCCCACACCCGGCACAAGAAAAAAATGCCCAGAAACCCATTTCTGTACCGACACCTGTTCGCCGCGCTGGCGGCCGGCCTGTTCTGGATTCCGGCTGCCCATGCCAGCGGCGACGATGGCTGCTACGCGCCCACCACGCTCCGGCAGACCGCCTACTCGTGCGCCAACCTGCCGATGCTGAGCCCCGCGAACGACACGCGCATCAACGCAATGCTGATGATGGTCGACAGCGCCAAGGTCGCGCAGGCGTTTCCGGACCCGAAGACGATCCCCGCGAAAGACCGGATCAACCAGATCATCGTGCCGTTTCCGATGGACTTCTCCGGGTGGATCTACATCGGGCAGAAGGAGCCTGACACGACCGCCAAGGCCGACAACACGGCGGATAGCGACGCGTCGTCGAACCGCTACGCCGACGGCGAAGGCAGCATCTGCCACAGCATGAACTCGGGCGCCGACGCGTTCAACGACGCACTGGGCGGTGCCGGCGGCCTCCCCGCAGACGAAGCCGCACGCCTGCGCGCGGCCCGCGCCGACATCGCGCAGAAGACCTGCAACGCCGGCGGCGCGAGCGCCGCGTGGACGAAACCGCCGGTCAAGTCGCCGCTCGGCCAGCAGTTCGCCGCGTACCTCGACGGCACGAACGCGTTCTACCGCGCCGATTTCCTTACCGCGACCCGGGCCTTCGCGAACGCGTCGCACAGCGCGAACCCGTGGCTGAAGGAAACCGGGCTCTACATGGCCGGGCGCGCGCAGCTGAACGCCGCGCAGGCCAACGTGTTCGACAACGACAACCCGACGCCGTCGCTCGGCCGCGTGACGAAGGTGTCGCTCGACGCCGCGAATACGGTGTTTCGCACCTACCTGAAGATCTATCCGCAGGGACGCTACGCGACCTCCGCGAACGGGCTGTTGCGGCGGGTCGCATGGCTCGGCGGCAACGTCACGCAGCAGGCCGACCTGTACGGCCACGCGCTCGCGCGCTGGTCGCCGGCGACGTCGAACGTGCCGCTGATCCAGCTGGCGAACGAACTCGACAGCAAGCTGCTGTTCGGCTCGGAATTCGACGCGCGCCAGATCCAGTCGCCGACCGTGCTCGCGACCGTCGACCTGCTGCGCATGCGCACGTCGGACAACAGCGATTCGAGCCGCAGCAAGCCGCTGACCCTGGACGAACTGCAGGCGCAGAAGCCGCGCTTCGCGAACGCGCCCGCGCTCTACGACTACCTGCTCGCGACCTGGTATGTCCAGATCGGCCACAAGCCGGACGCCGCGCTCGCGTTGCTGCCGCAGGCGCCCGCCGAGCCGCTCGACTACTTCGGCCTGAGCCAGCAGGCGCTGCGCGGGTTCGCGCTGGAGGATAGCGGCCAGGCCGACAAGGCGCGCCAGCTGTGGCGCGACCTGATCCCGCTCGCGAAATTCCGCTTCCAGCGCGAAGCGCTGGAACTCGCGCTCGCGATCAACCTGGAACAGGCCGGGCTCGTCAACGACGCGTTCGCCGACGATTCGCCCGTGCAGAACGCCGCGATCCGCGCCGTGCTGCTGCGGCGCGCCGCCAATGCGGACCTGCTGCGCGCGCAGGCACAAAACCCCGCGGCCGGCAGCGCGCTGCGCGACACCGCGCTGTACACGCTGTTGTACAAGGAACTCACGCGTTCGCACTACGCCGAGTTCATCGCCGACGCCGCGCTGGTGTCCGGCACGCCTGCCGATCCGTTGAAGCCGTTCGTCGCGCCCGGCGCGAAAAACGAAGACGGCTACACGTGCCCGTCCGCGCGCGACATCGCGGCGACGCTCCAGCAGAATCCGGCCGACGCGAAAGGGTTGAACTGCCTCGCCGATTTCGTGCGCGTCAACCCGCTCACGGCCAACCTCGAAGGCGATGCGGTGCCTCCGTGGATGCGCAACGCGTCGTCGGCGACCGCCGCGCGCGTACCGCCGACGCTCGGCGCGGCGCCGTCGCAGTTCGCGGGCAAGCCGTACGAGCGGATGTCGAGCTACGTGACGGTGATGGCCGATACGCAGGCGAACCCGAACGACCGCGCGTATGCGTACTACCGCGCGATCAGGTGCTATGCGCCGGCAGGCTCCAACGAATGCGGCGGCAAGGACGTGCCGAAGAACGTGCGCAAGCGCTGGTTCGATACGCTGAAGGCCAGCTACGCGGGCAGCCTGTGGGCGCAGAAACTCCGCTACTACTGGTAAGCGCCGCGTGAAGCGTGTCGCGAATGTCGCGATTGTCGCGTATGTCACGTGTATGGCGCTGCTGCTGGCCGGACGCGTCGCGCTGGCCGGCACCGTCGATGCCGCGCAGTACGACACGTTCTGGCTGTGGGCGGGCGTGAAGCCGCAGGCGGTCGTGCGCGGCGCCCGCGCCGTCTACGTGCTGCAAGGGCAGATCGAGGCCTCCCCGCGCGACGAGTCGCAAGTACGCGTGATCGCGCAGGGCGTCGCGCTGCCACCCGCGCCGCATGCGCGCGTGTGGCTCGTCTATCGCGCGCATACGCTGCGCTGGACGCCGCGCGTCACGCAGATCATGCTCGCGCAACTCGAACGCTGGCGGGCGTCGGGTCGCACGATCACCGGTATCCAGATCGACTTCGATGCACGCACGCGCCACCTGCAGGACTACCTCGAATTCCTGCGGACGCTGCGCGAGACGCTGCCCGCCGATTGCCGGCTGAGCATCACGGGGCTGCTCGACTGGAGCAGCCGCATCGATACCGACCAGGTCAACCAGCTCAGGGGGATCGTCGACGAAGTCGTCGTGCAGACCTACCAGGGCCGCCGCACGATCCCCGACTATGCGGACTACCTGCCGCGCGTCGCGCGGCTGCAATTGCCGTTTCGCATCGGCATCATCCAGGGCGGCGAATGGGATGCGCCGCCCTACCTCGCGGCAAACCCGTGGTTCCGCGGTTATGTCGTGTTCCTGCGCAACGGGTAGCGGGAAACACGCGACGACGTCGATCGTTCCCGTGCCCCGGATTCATTCCGGGCGCGGCGAGCCCGCATCCACGTACACCCACGCGCTGACGCCCGATTCCAGCAACACGCGATCGCGGCGATACGCGTCGACTTCGTAGTCGTCCGCGTGCTGCAGTTCCTCGCGCGTGATCGCGAACACGGTGCCCGTGACGCGGTCGCCCGGTCGGCCGGTATAAGCCACCACCGGATGATGCGTCTTCCCGCTCGTCGCGACCACCTCCGGATCGTCGATCTTCAGCATCGTCATCGCGTAACCGGGCATCGCATCCTCGCGACCGTCGAGCCTGCGGCCGAAGGTGGCGAGCTGCACCGGTTCGAGTTGCAGCGTGCCATAGGAAAAGAGGTGCTCGGAGAAAGTCGGAGCGGCGCTGGACATGATTGAACTCGACAAAAAACAGGACAAACGAAACGTCACGCAGATCGTCCGCTGGCTTACGCACCACCCGCGATCGCGCCGCCGAGCCCGGCAAGCGCAATCACGAGCAGCGCACCCGCCGACGAGGCCGTGATCCATCGTTGCTTGCGGTGAATCAGCGGATGGTTGATCGCGGCCATGTAGCCGGTCATGATCGTGAAATCGACCGCGATCCACAGCACGGCCAGGATGGCCAGGCTCACGCGGGAATCCGGCGTGATGCCGACGAACTGCGGAAAGAACGCGACGAAGAACAGCAGGTCCTTCGGGTTCGCGATGCCGACGAGAAAACCACGCACCACCCCCGGCAAGCGCCACGCCTGCGACGCCGGTTCGCCTGGCGCGGCACCGTTGGCGCCGCGCGTACGGCCGGCGCGCCATTCGCCGAGCAGCGTCCGGACGGCCAGCACCGCGATGAAGACGCAACCCGCCACGTGCAACCCCGTGAGCAGGCGATCGCTGACGAGCACGACGCCGAACACCATCAGCATCGCCCCCGCGATCATCACGAGGCTCGCGGCATTCGCGCCCACCGCGGTCAGCATGCCCTGGCGGAACCCGCGCCGCGCGACGGTGCCGACCACGAGCATGACGACGGGGCCGGGCGTCGCGATGAGCAGCACGATCGCGGCGAGATAGGCGAACAGCAGCGGGTAATGGAGTGCCATGACAAAAAGTTGTTGGATGGATCGACGCGCATGCGCGCTACGATGGCATCATCGGGATTCAGCGCGGCGGATTGCACGGTTTTTTGCAGTATCGCGTGCCCGGCCCGCTGCTGAAAAACGGAAAATCCTGTCGAATGACATGAGTTTTATTCATATTCAAGCCCCGTGAAGGCCAAACCGCTCCCCCCTGTCTACGCGTTGCGCGCATTCGAAAGCGCCGCGCGCACCGGCTCGTTTACGCTTGCCGCCGAAGAACTGAGCCTCACACAGAGCGCGGTGAGCAAGCACGTCAGGACGCTCGAGGCCTACTTCGGCCGGAAACTGTTCGTCCGGCGCGGCCCCAGGATGACCGTCACGGCGGAAGCGCAGATTTTCGCGTCGGGCCTGCGGCGCGGCTTCCGGCAGATCGAGGAAGCCTGCATGCTGTTCCAGTCGCAACGCGACGTGCTGCGGCTCAAGGCGCCGTCCACGCTCACGATGCGCTGGCTGCTCGACGCGCTGGCCGCCTTTCGCGACACGCGGCCCACATTCGAGGTGCAGATCGCGAGCGTGTGGATGGATGTCGACACCGTCGATTTCTTCAGCGAATCCTACGATTGCGCGATCCTGCTCGGCACAGGCAAGTTCGGCGAGGCCACGCAGTGCGTGAAGCTGTTCGACGAATGGCTGATTCCGGTGTGCTCGCGTGCGACCGCGACGGTCGCACGCACGAATCCGGCGGCGTGCGAGCTGATCCACCCGTCGCCCGACCGGCGCGACTGGCGCCGCTGGCTCAAGGGCAGCGGCCACGACCTGGACGTGGACATCACGCGCGGGCAGGTGTTCGACATGCTCGAACAAGGCATCGCGGCGGCCATCGCCGGCCACGGCATCTCGATCGGCGATCTCGCGCTGTGCGCGACGGCAATCGACGAGAAGCAACTCGTGCTGCCGTTCAAGACGGCCGTCAATACCGGCGACGCGTACTACCTCGTCTGGCCGGACGACTCCGGCAAAGCCGCGCAGGTGCGCGAACTCCTCGCGTTCCTGGAAGGCCGGATGCCGCGCCTGACGTTTCCGGGCATCCGCTTCAACGGGCCGGGCTGAATCCTGCGGCCGCCTGGGCGACGGTGCAACAGGCGCTGACGGGCGCTACCGGCCACGGTTACCGGGTGCCGCCAGCCGTCCAAAAACGACGCAGCCCGCCGAAGCGGGCCTGCGCCGAGCGTCACCGTTACGCCTGCACGAAAGCCAGCAGGTCGGCGTTGAGGACGTCCGCGTTGACCGTCAGCATCCCGTGCGAATAGCCCGGATAGGTTTTCAGCGTGCCGTTCTTCAGCAGCTTGATCGACTTCAGCGCGGCATCCGCGATCGGCACGATCTGGTCGTCCTCGCCATGCAGCACGAGCGTCGGGACGGAGATCGACTTCAGGTCTTCGGTCTGGTCCGTTTCCGAAAACGCCTTGATGCCTTCGTAATGCGCTTTGGCGCTGCCTTCCATCCCCTGCCGCCACCAGTTCCGGATGACGCCCTGATGCACGGTTGCACCTTCGCGGTTGAACCCGTAGAACGGGCCGCTCGGGACATCGAGGAAGAACTGCGCGCGATTGTCGGCGAGCGCCTTCCGGAAACCGTCGAACACCTCGAGCGGCAAGCCTTCGGGGTTCGAATCGGTTTTCAGCATCAGCGGCGGCACCGCGCTGACCAGCACCGCCTTCGCGACGCGGCCGGCCGGTTCGCCGTGCTTCGCGACGTAGCGCGCCACTTCGCCGCCGCCGGTCGAGTGGCCGATATGCACCGCATTGCGCAGGTCGAGCGCTTCGACGACCGCGAACGCATCGGCCGCATAGTGATCCATGTCGTGGCCGTCCGACACCTGCGCCGACCGGCCGTGGCCGCGCCGGTCGTGCGCGATCACGCGGTAGCCCTTCTGGACGAAGAAGAGCATCTGCGCATCCCAGTCGTCGCTCGACAGCGGCCAGCCATGGTGGAACATGATGGGCTGCGCGTCCTTCGGGCCCCAGTCCTTGTAGAAAATCTCGACGTGATCCTTCGTTGTGACGTATGGCATCGCGATGCTCCTGTGACGTGGATGAACATGGCACTCTGGCCGGGAGCCATTATCGGACAGTATTGTTAAACGATGACGCCACGATGCAAGCGAGCGTCGGCAATCCGGTCAACGTGAGCGCTACCCCGAAACGCGAACGACGGCGCTGCGTCAACTGTACAAGGCTGGATTGGGCCAAATAGACAGCGTTAGATCGGCTGACTCGGTTCGGCCCATCTCCGCCACAGGCAACGTCAGTATCAACGTCTGCAGTTCACCCCAAAACAGCCACCCAACGCTCACAGGCGCGTTTTCCCGAATGCAGAAACAGCAATGAATGGGGCTGCGGCACGCCCTGATGGAGCCGTTGTCCTAGCGTAAGAGCTCGACAATCACGACATCGGTGTCGTCTCGCGCCCTCAACACGAGCCGCGTTTCATTGCGAACGGCAATGCCATCGCGTTGCGCCAGCCTGATCGGCCCTACGTCCAGTCGCCCATGATCCGCAACCAGGTAAGCCGAACCGGGCATCGGCAAAACGTGCTGCATTGCCGTGCCTTCGCGCAGCGTCGCGATACGCAAACGTGCGTCGGCGTGAATGGGCAATGCGCCGGCGCGGACATCCTCCGGATCGCCGCTCGCCAGCGTAACGAATCGGCCCTCGCGACATCCGGGCGAACAGACGCGCGTCGAGCAGCGCGGTGTACCGGCAGGTGTGTGCGGACGGAGCCAGATCTGGAACTGCCGCGCGGGTATGTTTTCCTCGTTGCGCTCGGCATGATGGATCGCCGTGCCGGCACTCATCACGTGGACGCAGTTGGCAACCAGGCGCGCGCGATTGCCCGCATCGTCTTCGTGCGTGATGGCCCCCGAACGTACCCACGTGACGATCTCGACGTCGCGGTGAGCACGAAGCCCGAGTCCCGCGTGCTGCGCGAATTCGATGTCGTTCCACATATGGAGCGGACCGAGCGGCGCATGGTCGGCGTGCCCGACGTCGCCCGCGCGGAAATGCTGGCGGACATCGACGCCGTCGCGCCGGATTGCGTCAAGCGAAGGAAAAGGCCGATGTTCAATCATGACGATGCTCGATTCCAGTGCGCCGGGCGTGGATCGCGATCGTCGAAGACCGCGTCCACCACACCCCGCGTGCTCAGCCTGGCTCAGATCTGCTGCTGGCCGCCGTCGACGAACAATTCGATGCCGTTCACGAAGCTCGCGTCGTCCGAGGCCAGGAACAGCGCCGCGCCGGCGATCTCTTCCGGTTCACCGAGGCGCCCCATCGGAATCAGGGAAGCCAGGTAATCGGCAAGCCCTTGCCGTTGCGCGGCGTCGTCACCGGCGAGGTCGAGCAGGCCGGGCGTGCGAGTCGCGCCCGGGCTGATCGTGTTCACACGGACGCGGCGCTCCTTGAGGTCGAGAATCCAGCTGCGTGCAAAGGCACGCACCGCCGCTTTCGAAGCCGAATACACGCTGAACGCCGCGGTGCCTGCGCTACCCGCCGTCGAGCCGGTGAGAATCACCGATGCGCCCTCGGCAAGCAGCGGCAGCGCCTTTTGCACCGTGAACAGCACGCCCTTCACGTTTCGGTCGAAGGTGTCGTCGTAGTGCGCTTCGGTGATGCTGCCGAGCGGCAGCATCGAGCCGCCGCCGGCGTTCACGAACAGCACGTCGAGGTGCCCCTGTTCTTCCTTGATTTGCGCATACAGCGCGTCCAGCTCATCCAGCCTGGTGGAATCCGAACGTACGCCGGTCGCCTTGCCGCCGGCTTCGCGAATGCCCTGCACGGCGGCATCGAGTTCGGCCTGGCGGCGGCCCGTGAGATAGACGTGAGCGCCTTCCGCCGCGAAGCGTTGAGCGGTGGCGAGACCGATACCGCTGGTTGCGCCGGTGACGAGTGCGATCTTGTTGTCGAGTTTGCGTGCCATGGTGATTCTCCTTGCGGTTGGTAAGTGGGTCACTGCGTTCGGTGTTGCGTACTGCGATGTGTGGAGAATATCGACGGCCCGATCTTTTCGAAATAGAATTAATCGCAATCAAACGTTGCATAAATGAAATGATGAGGGGAAATGGCTCAACTACCTGATTTCGAGGGGCTGGCGATGTTCGCGAAGGTGGCCGAGCACGGGTCGTTTGCGGCTGCCGCGCGTGCGACGGGGGTGTCGGTCGCCACGGTCTCGCGCGGTGTCGCCCGCCTGGAGGAGCGGTTGGGCGCACGGCTGTTCAATCGCACGTCGCGCCAGCTCTCGCTCACCGAGTTCGGCCGGACAATCAGCGAGAAAGCGGGCGAGATCTATCGACAGGCCGAGGAAGCGGAAAGCTCGGCGCGCGAAATGTCGGTGCAGCCGCGCGGGCTGGTGCGTCTGGCCGTGCCGATGTCGTACGGGCTGCGCTGGGTTGCGCCGCTGCTGCCGGGCTTTTTTCGCGCTTATCCGGAGGTCTCGATCGACCTGCATCTGTCGGATGCGTCGGTCGATCTGGTCGCCGATGGATTCGACGCCGCGCTGCGTATCGCCGCGCTTCCGGATTCATCCCTGGTCGCGCGGCGGTTGTGCGCAGTGACGCAATTCGTGGTGGCGTCGCCGGAATATCTGAGGCGTGAAGGACGGCCCACGCATCCGCGCGAACTGGCGGATCGTCCTTGTCTCTCGTACGCGTACCGCGCGCGTAGCGCTGTATGGCGCTTCACGAACGACCGAGGCGAAGAGGAACCGGTGATGCCGACGGGCCCGCTGCGCGTGACCAATTCCGATGCGCTGCTGCCGACGCTGCTCGATGGCCTGGCGATCGCCGAGCTGCCTGAATTCATCGCGGGCGAATACCTGGCCGATGGCCGCCTCGAGGCGATCCTGACCGACTGGTCGCTGACGAAGGGCGGTCTTTATTTCGTTACGCCGTCGGCGCGCGCGCGGCCCGCGAAAGTCGCGGCGCTGTCGGATTATTTTGCCGAGCACCTTTCCGAGCCAACATGGCGGTGGCCGAAATGATCCATCGGCGCAGTTGATCAGCCGGCGTCCATCGTTGCATTCATGCAATGATGGATTTCAAACGATTCTATTTCGACAATAACGTCCGATCCGTATTCTCCTTTCCACCGGCTGCACGACATTACGTCGCAAGCCACTCGACCAGGCAAAGGAGAATCACGATGAACACGCAAGTCACACCGAACACGCCCGATACCGCGACGGTTGCCTTCCTCGACGCGCTGAACAGCGCCACCGGCCCGGCAATCCGCTTCCAGGGCCTCATGTGGCCGGTGGCCGACCACGCATTCGACAATGCCTCGTACGACGCCTTCGCCAATGGCTACTTCCTGAGCCGCGACATGACGAAGTGGTTCTGGAATGCGTACACGATCGACGAAGCCGAGCGCAACGAACGCTATGCGTCGCCGCTGCGCGCGTCGCTCGACGAATTGAAGGGCTTGCCGCCCGCGGTCATCCAGACGGCGCAGTTCGCCGTGCTGCGCGACGAAGGCGAGGCATATGGGTATCGGCTCGACCAGGCGGGCAACGACGTGACGACGACCCGGTACAAAGGCACGATCCACGACTTCGGCCTGCTCAACGTGCTTTCTGCCGACGCACCGACGCGCACTGCCGTGCAGCAGATGGCGACTGCGTTGAAGACGCGTCTGCAATGAATCGCATCCTTTCACGCCTTTATCGAGCCGATCATGAACAACGCCAAACAACTGCTTTTCGCTTACCTCGAATCGATTCGCGACCCACGCGCAGCCGGCGCACTGTTTGCCGACGACGGTGTGCTGGAACTCCCTTATCTGAAGTCGCTTGGCATTGACGAGCGAGCACAGGGGCCAAAAGCGATCGAAGGCTTCATCGCCTCGCTGCTCGCGAAAGTGCCGGATTTTGCGTTCCGACACGTGCAGCTGCTGATCGAAACGCCTGAGCAGGTATTCGCCGAATATGAAGTCGAAGCGCTCGTTCCATCGACGGGGAAAATCTATCGCCAGTTGTACGCAGGGCGGCTGGTGGCACGCGACGGCAAAATCCTGCTGTTGCGCGAAGCACTGGATACGATGGCTGCGGCACACGCATTCTCGACGGCGCAGCCCAATTGAAGAGATGACGATGAAAGGCCGCTCGATCAATCGAAGCGGCCTGCCGATGTTTCATCCCGGCTGGTCGAACGCGGCTGGCGGCCGCACTACAACGCGCGAGCGGCGCAGTTCGGCCCCGCCCAGCCGTTCGAGGCCTCGGCAACAGGATGCCCGAAGTCAACGCACAACGGCCGACCGTCCCAAGATATAGGGCGCGTCGCGGGATCGCGGAGAGGTTGCGCGATGCCGCTGCGACGTGCTCTTCGCCATGTGGCGCGACGGCGTCCTTTTCCGACTAAAACGCGCCCCTAATGCTGGACGACCACACCCCGCCGCGGCTCACGGATCATCGTGATCTCTTACAGCCTTGGATCATCGGCGAGCGGGTTTTGTCTGCAGGACCGTGAGTCGTTCCTCGTTATCTTTCATTCGAGAATGTACCTCGGCGGCCTGACTACCGAGCCTCAACCTGAGTTCATCGCGCAGCTTGTCAAACTTGACCCAGTCCTTTTTGCCGTTGACCCACCAGTCGATGATTTTCGCCTCGTCGGTCAGTCCCCAGTCCTTCTTTTCCGCTTGCGGAGCGTTTTTCTTGCGTTCCCGGTATGTCTCAATCCCCTTGACGATCTCAACGGTGGGCACAGAGCGAAACTCCCAACATCTGCCGTCCAACATGGCCACTACTGGATTAACGCCATGCGCGACTTTAAGCCGGCAAAAGATGTAGGCGTCGGCCCAAAGGCGCTTTTCGACCACGATGGGTTCGCTTCCCCCATTTCGATCCCAACCTTGGTGCGTTTCAACGCCGAAGCTTGACGACTCGACGATCGTTCCGGAGGAGTCCAGCAGCGCTTCTTGGGACTTCACTTCAAGCCAGTACGTCGTGCGGAGTTCGGCAAAGTTGTCTGGGTCCCAACTGTCATCAGGACACCACTCGAAATCGACGTGATCCATGACTCTGCGTGTCTTGACGTTTTCATCGTCGCGTGCAAACAGTGCCGATTTAACGAGGAATTCAGCGAAGTCGCCTCTTATCGTTGCTGCATGAATATCGGAGTACGCCCATTTCCAGAAGTCCCCGATTGTTAGGTCCCCTGTGCTGGAGGTCGAACCACTAACGCTCGAACTGTTGAGCTGTTCAGCGCCCAAACTAGGATCGCCCGAGCGCAAATTGGTGATAGGCGTGGCGATGTCTAACTCGGTAGCGAGGACACCACCGTGAGATCCCTTCTTACGCGTCGCTGGTACATCCTTTGCCTTCGCCTCGGGACCTGATGCATCTGTCGAAAGGGGCCCTGCTTCTGAAAGTTTTGCCATGTTTTGGGAATCTGTCTGTCGTTGCATTGCATTTACCTTCCCGCCTGCGGCTCGGCCTGGTCGAGCAAACTTCCGAACTCGGCAATGCGCATCCCAGTCGCCAGGCCAGCATCGCTTTCGGACCACAATGTCGTCTCGGTAATCCTATTGAACTGCGGTGACATTTCTGCAATGTCGGCTCTGACGCATGAGGAAACCAAGATGCCGTCGCACCGTCCAACCATTACAGCCTTCTGAAAGCGAAGCTGGTGACGCCCGATTCATCGTATCAAGGCCTGACGAAGCCTCGGCTCTTGTGGCTGCGACCGCGTTGACAGACGCATGTCGCTTTTTGGTGATCCGTCGAATCGCTTTTGAGGCCTCGGGGTCGGTGACGGTGGGCAAAACAGCCTCCACAATCCAGGCGGCTTCGTCTGCCTCGATCAATGTGCGAACCGCGTCTTTGTCGGCCTGAGCTATCCACGATCAATTCAGCTTATCCGCCTTGTAGAAGAGTCTCTTGTCCAAAGTACGGCAGTTGCCCCCTCTTTTGCTGTTGCCGAGGATCAGTTTCATCATTCCGGCCGAATTCTGATGCAGAGCACTGACGCTCGGGCTGTCAGAGGAGTGGTTGCACGCGCGTTTGAAGTTCGTCCTGCGGGTACTGATGGCTCCACTTTACGAAATCTGCAACGCCGCCCAAGTCAGGAAACAACACTGAGGGATTCACGCCTGCCTTTGCAAGTTGCACCCGGATCTCACCGAAAGCACTCGCTGGGATCGTGACGTAGTAAAGCCGATTCTTATAGTCACGATTGGTCTCCAATGATACAAACGCAGGCGACTCCCTGTTTCCGCCGTGGTTACGGTGAAGGGTGAACCATCCGTCCTGCGCAGTAATGCGCCGGGTGATGTGTCGCGGGCGAATAACGACGGTACGGTTTATCGCCAGCGGTGGTGAGTTGCGCTCCGCGTCGCGCATCAGATTCTCTGGTTCATAGGTCAGAATCCATACGGCTGCCGCCGTCTGCGTTTTCGCAGGCTGCTTAATGGCGAACCAGAGCGCTATTAGCGCGCTGCCCGACCAGTCGAGCATACGAGTGGGCATGCCATGATGCTGTGCAATCGCCAACCAATCTGCGTCGCCCAGGTCACTGGGCGGCGAATCCAGGTATGGGATCGCCCGGCGTTTGAATTCTTCCAGCATGCTCGTCTCTTCGCGCAGCGAAACGGAACGTCCGAGGCGCGCGATCGCGGGCTTCAGCGGCCAACTGGAATCACTTTGGCCGCGGTAAAGCGTGCAAACTTCGCCGTTGAGCTTGCCATCGATCGCCGCGAGGAACTCGGCGAGGTTACGGGCATCGCCGAGGTGCTTCGCATAGCACTTCTTGTCCATGTTCTGCACTTTCCATTGAGAAGGTTGCTTGCCTGACTCTAGGCTGGCTACGGCGCACCGAGGGCGGAATTCATTATCGCGGATTTCATCGATGAGCACCCTGCGTCCGCCTGGCTAACGCGCCTTGAGCACGGGTACGGGATTACGGAATGGCAGGTTCGTCAGTCCCATATATCCGGCAAACAGATCAAGAAAGTGGAGAGTACTCTCGAATGCACGTGCGACGAAGCCATGCGCGAGCATGCGATAAGGGAACTCCGGCTGGACAGACATATCCGGCGCAACCAAATCTGCCCTAGAGTGTAATTTTTCGCGGAGGCCAGCCGGCAAACCCGAAATTCATACGCGCCCAGACGCTCGAAGGTCGGTCTTCTGGGAAGCATTCCGGACGACCGTTCCTGGCCGGAACCCAGCCGGTTGCCGTCCCAACGACCCGCGACGGGCTCAATCCGACCCTGAGCGGTCGCTCGCATCGTAGGCTAGGATAACCGCTTCGGTAGTGGAAACAGTTAATCACAGTCGATACCCAAACGAATGCCGTGATGAATCTGCAACCGATTACAATGCACCGCTATTCCGCAAAGTTTCGCCACTGCAAGAAAATGGTGCGGGCCAACGCCACCGCAAGCACTCTGTCCATACGCCCTATTATCATCTTCAACTAGGGCGCAGGACTCGATTGCGCGTACAAATCAGCAACCTCAACGGGGGTAGGATGAAGTTGATCAAGTACCGGGTAACGAATTTCCGTTCCGTGAAGGACAGCGGTGATATTGACGCCGGCGATGTTGCCGCGCTGATCGGCGTCAACGAATCAGGAAAAACGAACCTATTGCTTCCGCTCTGGAAGCTCAATCCTGCCCGCGAAGGCGAGATTCAACCAACATCGGACTATCCGAAGACGATGTTCGCAGACGTGCGTTCCAAACCGGGAGACTATCAGTTCATCAGTGCCGACTTTGATGCCAGCTCTCTCAAAGATAAGCTGGTAGCGCTCACGAAACTGGATGCTGAACAACTGAAGGTTGTGCGTATTGGCAGATACTTCGATGGGGAATATACAATCTCGTTTCCGCAATATGTGCCTAAGACAACGGTCGTCACCTCGGAGATCAAAAGCGAGTTGATGGGTTTAGCCACGGCCGTCGAGCGAACAGACCCGCTCAAGAGCGAAGAGCATCTGAAGTCGACGATCGTTGGCGCTGTTCACGCTTTGGCCGAGTCCATCAGTCAAGACTGGACGGCTCACGACCTCGATGCCGCGATCGTATCACTGACGAAGTTGCTACCAGACCAACCAGCCAAGACGTCGACGATCGTTCCTCGCATACAGCAGACGATCGACGTCTTAACCGCATGGTTGTCCCAAATCAGGTCGTCTGCCCCCGAAGACATTGAAGGAGTTTCAGATCTTGTCTTGGCAGCGCTCCCAAAGTTTGTTTACTACTCCAACTATGGGAACCTGGACTCGGAGATTTATCTCCCGCATGTGGTTCAGAATCTCGAGAGAAAGGATCTGGGCGCCAAGGAGGCCGCGAAGGCCCGAACCCTCCGCGTGCTGTTCAGCTTTGTTCGCCTCCAACCCAAGGAGATACTGGAGCTTGGCCGCGACTTCAAAGACCCGAGCAATCAAGGTCGGCAGCCTAGTCAAGACGAGATTGCGGCGATCGCTGAGCGCAAGCGAGAGCGCTCCATCCTGCTACAGTCTGCGGGCACGACATTAACCAAGGAGTTCAAGTCGTGGTGGAAACAGGGCGACTACCGCTTCCGATTCGAAGCGGACGGTGATCACTTCCGCATCTGGGTGTCGGATGACCGGCGCCCAGAAGAAGTCGAGCTTGAGAATCGCAGTACAGGGCTGCAATGGTTCCTGAGCTTCTACCTCGTGTTCTTGGTCGAGAGCCAAGGCGACCACGAAGACGCCATTCTACTGCTTGATGAGCCAGGCCTATCCCTTCATCCCCTCGCCCAGCGTGATCTATCAGCCTTTTTCGATGGATTGACCAAGACCAACCAGATCATCTATACGACGCACTCACCTTTCCTCATCGATCCCGATCGGTTGGATCGAGTGCGGAAGGTCTATATTGCTTCGGACGGCTCGACCGAGTCCTCGCCAAATCTGCGTCAGTCGGGTGCAGACGCGGCACAGGCTGGGGCGGCATATGCCGTGTACTCAGCACTTAATCTGAACGTCGCTGAGAGCCTGTTGCTGGGCTGCCGCCCAATCGTTGTGGAGGGGGCATCCGATCAGCACTATCTGACGATGATCAAGGCGCTCCTTATTGGCGCGGGGAAGATCAAACCTAGCCGCGAGCTAGTTTTCCCGCCCGCAGGTGGGACCAAGACGCTGAGGATCACTGCTGGAATATTGACTGGACGTGACGAGACTCTTCCGGTCGTTCTGTTGGATGGTGATCAGATGGGCACCAGAATGGCGGCAGAGCTGAGGAGCGGCCTCTATAGCGGTGAAGAGAAGAAGGTGCTATTGACTGATGACTTCGCTGGCTTCAAAGGATCGGAGCTAGAGGATTTGATTCCTCAGCAGCGATTCGCGGAAGCCGTGGATCGCGTTTTTCGCAGTTCGGAACAGGCGTTTTCGGAAGTCGCGTCGATGGGCAAGCCCATCGTGCCGCAGGTCGAGGCTTGGGCTACGCGTGAAGGCATCGAACTCTCGCCTGGTTGGAAGGTAGAAGTTGCTAAGCGCGTGAAAACTGTCTTGCTGTCCAAGGGGATCGGTGATATCGAGGGCGATCTGATTGAGCGATGGGTACAACTCTTTGCGGAGTTTGAGCCTTCTGTACTGACCAATTGAGGTTCATTTCGCTTGGTGCCTCTAGGCTGATACTTCAGTCGCACAGGGGCAAGGTTGCTCTCCCATCTAGCGCATCCCGTAGTTCCACCGGATAAACTACCCGCCCATAGCCGGCAGTCGTCCGGTGCATCGACGGGTTGAATCCGCAAGGTGCAACGGCCATTCGCCTAACGCTTCGTCAGTGACGCGTTCTATTTGCTCTCTAACTTCAGTAGGCCTAGCGTCGTTATGTCGAAAAAGGCTTTCAAGGCAGCAGCCAATGCGACATGCTGCTGAAACCATGGAGTCTCTATATCGAACGTCTGCGACGCCAACTGCCGGCCCCGAAGCTCCGCACCGGCACGACTAAGTCCGAAGCTCAGGAACGACTCGAGAAAATCGTTGTCGTTATCGTCGAGACCGAGCAGGGTCCTGACGTGAGACACGCTCATTCTACTTTCGCTGGGGCGGCTGTCTGCACGATCTTGCCTGATCGACTCGCGTGCAAATGTCTGAAGCTTCTCAGTGAGCGTAGCTCCGCCATCGACGCTTTCTGGATTGCTATGAAAAGTAATATCGGACTGGGTAGTAAAACAATAACTGTGCTTGAGATCCTTGACCTGAATATGAGGCGGGATCGAAAGCAACCCGCTGAAAATTGGTAGCCGGCATCGCTCCTGCCCATTGACGTCCGCCACTCGCACGGAGATCATTGACGACGCAGAATAGTTATCGCACCCCATAAGCGTGCACGCAAGCGCGCAGCATTGACGTCGAGTAAGCGGTTCGTGGAGATCAAGTTCCATTCGAGTATGGAACGTCGGCGCTACGTAAGCAACGGCGCTCGGATTCAGCTTCCACATGTGATGCAGCACGTTGTGTTGCCATGCTTTAGAATTCTTTTTTTCGGTGGAATCAGATGGCACTCTCAAACTGAAGCTGTAAAAAGGCGCCAATGGCCATTTTTTGCCCGCCGCGAAATTCTGTCGCCTTTTATACAGTGGACCTTTGGTCAGAAAATCACTCGTCTTAAACTGGCAATAGAACGGAGTGAGCCCAATAATTTTTGCGTCGTAGCCTTTTAACCTTTCTTCGCTCGGTGAAATTTTGAGCATCCTGTACAAATTCCCAGTCGCATAGGATTCGTGAACGAGGAGGCGTTGCACATACAATTCAAGTTCGCTTTCGAGAAATTCACTTTTCATGGGTTTTTATTAGTTCAGTCCAGAAGCGCAGACTTTACACCTTACCGGATAGAAAGAAAAGACATTCCTAGATCTGCACCCAGCCTTATTGAACAACAGTTATAAATTTAAAAAACGACATAATCGTGCCGGCACCCAATGTCCGATAAGGCCGATGGATCCGCTATCGGTGTTGGCAGGTCTAGTGACCACTTCCGATGTGCTCCCGAAGCTCGAATGTTCAACCGAGTCATCGAGTGACCGTCGCTTTCGGGCCGAACCTAGCCGATTGCCGTCCCAACGACCCGCGATGGGCTCAATCCGACCCATAGGGGTCGTTACGGGTTCCCGGAAGCGAACATCCATCGTGCGAATTCACCGGCCTTGGCTGCGTTTCGCGCGGGGCGGGTTCCCGCCTACGGCTGCACTGGCAAGTTGACGCAACATATGTTCGGCTTCATGCACCATGCGCTCTTGAACGGCGGCTCGATGCCCTGCCGCTGACGGGATGACTCGAATACGGGCGACGGAGAAGCGTCGAGGACGAAGCGTGGGTTTTTCCCCATTAAAAAAGAGCTGCCAGAGCGACTCATAAAACGAGCTAATGAAAACAAACAACTGCTGAAGCTCGCGAATGTTTGTCTTCGCAAACAACGCGTCGACCTTGGAACGCTCGGCAATCTCCATGTGAGCGAATACTTTATGACGCAAGTCTCGGTAGTTTGAATCGTAAATTTTTCGCCTCTTCTTTACGTGAGCACGAAGCCGGCGGAAATCTTCGGGAGTGGGCTCATAGGCGGCCGCGACATACTCTGCAAGCCATTTCGGAGGATTGAGTGCCGCGCCTTGCTTCCGAGCCGCAAGAGATTGCTTGGAAAACAGCTGTGGATTATTTTCGGCATGCCGTAGCACGCGGTCGATGTTGTGTGGACTATTCTGATCAAATACGCGGCCGAGAGCAATAATGGCGGCCGATTGAAGTCCGGCGAGAGTCGCATTCCAGAAGAGCGGCGTGCTATTAAGGGCACAGTAGACCGACGGATCCTCGCTCGCTACAGCGTGCAGTGTTAGATATGCATAGAAAAACTGAGCGCCGGCTTCCGCTTCACGGCGGAAGATTTCCAACTCACACTCAAATTCGCTTTCTATGCTCATATATAGGTAGCACAACATCCGAGCAGAGGCCACGCTTGATGTGATGGCCTCGGCCAGAGGTTCGTCCGTCGATTATCAACGATCTAGGCGATGGCGTCGAACGTCTCAAACTGGCCGAAACCTATCCATCCGGGCTACTGGAAAAACCGCTGGTGCATCTTCGCGAATGCAACAGGTGTCGGTCGGGTTTGCAACCACTCCAGGACCTGCTGACCACATTCGACACCGTTCGAAGATGATGTGTCGACAACGTAATCATAGTGCCGGTTAGCGTGAATCGAGTGAAACTGAGACTCGGCCAGTCCGATCTTACGATCGCCACGGGCCTGTTCGCGCTCGATTAGAACTTTAAGCGTACAAGAAACGCCAATAATAAGTACCGGTAGCTCGACCAGATCTTCAAGCATGTAGCGCCACGCATCGGACGAGAGAACATGATCAACGATCACCGCCTGACCGTGTCTGGAAAAAGTGGCGGCCGTGGCATTGATCGCCCGACACAGGGCTGCTACGCGAATCTCTACCAACGGTTTCTCGACGTCCCAATAGTTGGCAGGCTCCATGCTCCGGAATACATCAAGCTCAACGTGCAAAGGACGCTCGTCCAGGTTCTCGCATAGATATCTGGACAATGTGCTTTTGCCCGAGCTGCTCGGACCGTTAAGTACGACGATGCCACCCGGGGGGCGCAGCGTTTCTCTAATTTGCATTTAGGAACCTGTCGACGGCATGCGAACGCACGAAGCCAGTCAATTGTCGTCCAAGTGACGCACGGTGTCGAACGTTCGCTTCTGGCCGATCCCGCCCCCTGACGAAGCAACAACGAAGCAATCCCAGACCCGACCTGACGCCGACTGCCTGACAGCTCACATCTCGACTTACGCCCTTCAACCATCCGTCGATACCGTCACCGCCTCCCACGCCCGGATTTCCTCGTCCAGCGCCGCGAGTTTGCCGCGCACGAGCCGCAGCGCATCGCTGCCGAGCAGCAGATGGGCCGGCGGATGTTGTGCCGCAACGACGGCGAGTATCGCCCGCGCCGCTTTCACCGGATCACCCGGTTGCTTGCCGCTCTTCTCCTCGCGCGCCTGGCGAATCGGGTCGAAGATCGCGTCGTAATCGGCGATCGAGCGCGGCGTGCGCACCATCGATCGGCCGGCCCAGTCGGTGCGGAACGAACCCGGCGCCACGGCCGTCACCGCGATGCCGAACGGCTCGAGTTCCTTGCCGGCGGCTTCGGAAATGCCTTCCAGCGCGAACTTGCTGCCGCAGTAGTAAGCGATGCCCGGCATCGTGATGTGGCCGCCCATCGACGTGATGTTGAGGATGCGCCCGCGCCGCCGCTCGCGCATGAACGGGACGACCGCCTTCATCATCGCCACCGCGCCGAATACGTTCACGTCGAACTGCCGGCGCATCTCCGCGAGCGGCGCTTCTTCCATGATCCCTTCGTGCCCGTAGCCGGCGTTGTTCACCAGCACGTCGACGGGCCCGACGTTCGCCTCGATTTCGGCCACGACACCGTCGATGCGATCGAAATCGGTCACGTCGAGCACGCGCGCGAATGCCCGCGCGGACAGCGCTTCGAAAGCCTGCGCCGCCTGCGCGCTTCTCACGGTGCCGACCACCGTGTGACCTGCGGCAAGCGCCTCCTGCGCGAGCGCGCGGCCGAAGCCGCTGCTGACGCCGGTAATGAGCATGAGGTTTGCGGATGCCATGTGAGCTTCTCCCGAATGTCGATTGGAGCGTGCATACTAGTCTGACGAACCCCGTCGAATAAGCCAGATTCCGCTGATTTTCTTGCACAAAACTATGAGCCTCGAGCCAGCCTCTGCCCAATCCCTGTCGCTGCCGCCGCGCGACCGGAAGCGCCTGGTGACGCTGCTGCGCGCGCTGGCGCCCGACGAAGGCTACAACCTGACGGCACTGCCGAGCGTGCGCATCCTGCGTTCGAACCGCGCGCTGTCGCGCACGCCGGTACTGTACGACCCGGGCATCGTGATCGTGTGCCAGGGCTGCAAGCGCGGCTACTTCGGCGGCGAGCGCTATCTGTACGACGAGCATCACTACCTGGCGGTGTCCGTGCCCGTGCCGTTCAGCATGGAAACCGACGCCACGCCCGAGCGCCCGCTGCTCGCGCTGTATCTGCACCTCGATTTCACGATGGCCGCCGAACTCGCGGCACAGATCGACCGCGAAGGGATCGCGGAGCCCGTGCAGGCGCCCAGGAGCATGATGTCGACGCCGATGGATGCAACGATGCACGCGTCGGTGCTGCGTTTCGTCGAGGCGATGGGCCGGCCGCTCGATGCCGCGGTGCTCGGCCCGGCGCTGCTGCGCGAGTTGTATTTCCGCGTGCTCACCGGTGCGCAGGGCAGCGCGATGCGCAGCGCGCTGGCGATGCGCGGGCAGTTCGGCCGGATCGGCCGATCGCTGCGCGTGATTCACGCCGATTACGCGCAACCGCTCGACGTGCCGCAACTGGCCGACGCTGCCGGCATGAGCGTGCCGAGCTTTCACAGCCACTTCAAGGCAATCACGCAGGTATCGCCGATGCAGTACCTGAAGTCGACACGCCTGCATCAGGCGCGGTTGCTGATGGTGCGCGAGGACCTGACGGCGGAGGCGGCCGGCTACGCGGTCGGTTATACGAGCCCGTCGCAGTTCAGCCGCGAATTCAAACGCCTGTTCGGCCTGACGCCGGCGAAGGAAACGCAGCGCATGCGCGAGAGCTTCGCCATTCCGGCGGCATTCAACGATGCGGTGTTCGTGTCGTCGCATTGAATCGGGTACCGCGCCAGGCCCGCGCGCCGCATGTCGTCGGCCACATCCGGCCCCGCTGCCGATAGATGCGCGCGACGCTCCCGAAAAACGACAGCGCGGCGATCGCGCTGTCGAGTGCGGACATGAATACGCCGACCAGAATCGCAACGGCCGCAAAATAGCGGCGAGGGATGTCGAATCCGTCGTCGCCGAACGTTTCCGCGATCTCCATGAATCACCCTTGCCGGACGCAGGCCCGGTGCATGCACTAGTCGCGACGCGCCGGCTCGCCGTGCGCGGCATCGCGTGCCAGGCCCGCGAGCGAATTCAGGATGAAGGCCGTCACGCCCCAGATGTCCTGCGTCTGCTCCGCCCAATACCACGCGCCCATGCGTTCGCCGTCCGTGTATTGGCGCGGCAGATCCGGATTCAGCAGCGCGGCGAACGGAAACTCGAAGATTTCCGCGACTTCCGCGGGCGCCGCCTCCCATGTCGCCGTTTCCGGCACGATGCCGATCACGGGAAAGATCGCGTGGTGGCGCTTTCTGGTTTTATGGATCGGCAAGCTGCCGACCACTCGGACCGCGCCGGGCGCCAGGCGGATCTCTTCGAACGCCTCGCGCAACGCGGTCGCGCCGATATCGCGGTCGGCCTCCGCCGGGCGTCCACCCGGAAAGCTCACGTGCGACGAGTATTCGCTGAGAGTCGACGCGCGCCGGGTCAACAGGATCGTCGGTTCGCGCCGCGCGACGATCGCGACCAGCACCGCCGAGAATTTCCACTGCCCGTCGTTGTCCGCGAGGAATTGCTTCGCCGTCGCCCAGTCGGTGCCGGCAGGAATGCCGTGACCTTCGACGCCACGGACGATCGCTTCCAGCGCGGCCTGCGGCGAGCCGGCTTCCGCGTGCGCGCCTGCCAACCCGGCGCCGATATTCACGACGCCTCTGTCTGGTTCCATGTCTGCCTCCTGCGTGCGGCACCTGCACACGCTGCACGACACTGAACCCGACACGTGTTGCATGGGCACGGCGTCGTTGCGGTCGATCCGGTGAACCGGTGTTCGCATGCGATCGCAAATGACACGCGCGGGTGCGCGACTGTCTGCTCCGGCTTAAAGACATCCGCCAGCGTTGCGGATGATTGAATGCCGAAACCCGATCGCCGTCGATCAACGGAGAAACCGATCATGCACGAAAAAGCGGGATTCCGTTCGACCTCGCGCACACGTCGCGTCCTCGCTCAGGCGACGGATGTCGGCTCGCTCCGCGCATCGATGCGCGCCGATGCGGTTCCGATCCACCCGGCCGCCGCGATGGCCGCTGCCGCCACGATCATCATCGCGCCCCACCCGACCCGCGCGTTGAGCAGCCCGGCCGCGACGGCACCGCCGGCACCGGCCGCGTAGTACAGCGTCAGGTACGCTGCGCTCAAGGCCCCGGCCCGGGCCGGCTGAATCGCGACGACACGCGTCTGGTTCGCGACCTGCGCGGCAAAGCAACCGGCATCGAACAACGCCAGCCCGGCAGCCAGCCATCCGGGACGTCCGAGCGCAACGGCAAGGAGCAAGGTCGACACGGCCGCCACGACAAGCCCGCCCCGGATGACCGCGCGATCGCCGAATCGATCGGCGAGTTTTCCGGCAACGCGCGTCACGCCGAGGCCCAGCACGCCCGCGAGACTGTATGCACCGATCGCGGCGGCACCCAGGTTATACGGCGGCTCGGCCAGACGAAGCGCGAGCCCCACCCAGACCAGGTTGAACGCGAAGAACCAGAGCATGCCGGCGCAGGTACGACGCCTCAACGGCGCACTGTCGCGCAGCAACCGCGGAATCGCACCGATCGCGTTCGCACGGCCGGGCAGCCCTTCCGGCCGGCCGCCCGGCAACAGCACCGCAGCGCCGACGGCGGCCAGCGCAACGCATCCGGCCAGCACGAGCAACGCGCCGCGCCATCCGCACCATTGCGACAACACGCCGCCCGCGAAACGGCTCAGCAGGATTCCCGCGGAAATGCCCGCCGACACGGCCCCCATCGCCACACCGCGCCGTTGCGGATCCGCGTGTTTTCCGGCGACGGCGCTGCATTGGGCCGCCACCGTGGTTGCCGCGCCCACCAGGAAAAACGCGGCGTCGAGCACGAACGGCCCGGGCGACAACGACGCGCACGCGAGCAACAACGCGAGCGCGCCCATCTGCATCGAGACGAGCACGCGCGGGCTGAAGCGGTCGACCAGCGGCACCAGCACGGCGAGGCCGACCAGATAACCGAGCATCGTCACGGACGCGAGCGCCGCCATGCGCGACGCCGCCACCCCGAACTCGCTCGCGATCGCCGACAGCGACGGCTGCAACGCATAGCCGTTGGCGATCGCCACGCCGGCCGCCAGCGCAAGCACGGCCGTCGCGGTGCGGGACAGCGGCCCGCGGTTGCCGGCGACGGTCATGCCGCGGGCCTGACCGCGATCGCCTCGACTTCGACCAGGATCTCCGGATCGACGAACGGAAGCGCATGCACCAGCGAAAACGCCGGCCGGATTTCGCCGTAGATCTCCCCGTGCGCGCGTGCGGCGGCTTCCCAGTTGTCGAAGTCCGCGACCACCAGGCGGCTCTGGACGACGTCGGACAACGAGAACCCGCTGTCCGCCAGCACCCGGTCGATCGTCGCCAGCGCATCGCGTGTCTGCGCGTACACGTCCGCGCCTTTGCCGGCCGTCCCCGAAATGTAGATGGTGTTGTCGACGACCACCGCGCGCGAGTAGCCGACCTTGGGCTCCCACGGGGAGCCGGTGCTGATCCGTTTTCGCATGTTGAAGATCTCTCCAGTCAGGTTGAGAAGCGTCGCCTACTACTTGGGTAGTAAGTCCGAGCGATTGTATACTACTCCAGTAGTTAATCAAGCAGGCCCATGCAAGTCGCCGTGGGCGCAAGAGCCGGAGCCGATACACATGAGCGAAAACACGGAGCTGATCACGTCGTTGATCCGGCTTGGATTCACCCAGTACGAAGCGCAGGCCTACGCGGCCCTCGTCGGGCAGGCCGCGCTGACGGGGGCGGAAGTCGGCCGGCGCGCCGGCATGCCGCCTTCGAAGATCTATGAAACGCTGGGTCGCCTGGAGGCGCGCGGTGCGGTGCTCGTCAACCGTTCCGAGCCCGTCCGCTACGCGGCCGTGCCCCACCGGTCGTTGCTCGAGGATTTGCGCAAACGCTTCAATGCGGATCTCGAAACGGCCGCGGGCGCGCTCGACCGGCTGCCGGTTCAACAGGAGCCGGGGCTCGTCTGGTCGCTGAGCGGGCGGGAAGCGATCGCCAGCGCCTTCGCGCGCGTCATCGTCAATGCGAAAACGCAGATCTTCGCGGGCGTCTGGGACGAGGAGATCGACGCCCTCGGGCCGCTGCTCGAGGCCGCCGCGGCACGCGGCATCGACACGCACGTGGCGATTTACGGCAATCGCACGCTCAATGGGCCGCGCCACTACGACATGGCCAAATGCGGTGCCAGCGCGCGGCTCAGGCTGTCCGGCCGCCGGCTCGCCGTCGCCGTGGCGGACACCACCGAGGCCGTGGTGGCGGAATTCGGCGATCATTCGCCCGATCACGCCACCTTGACGACCAACCCGGTCATTGCGCTGCTCGCGGTCGAGTACATCAAGGCGGACGTGAGCGGGCGCGTGTTGATCGACGCGATGAGCCCGGCGGAGTACCGGAAAGTCCTGAAGCATCCCGACATGCAGGCGATGCTTGCACCGCTCGACAACGCGAGCTGACCCATGCGACCCTGCACGGCTGCCCGCGCGGAGTGCATCGCGCGGCGCGCACTCCACCCCGGTACGTGAATCACCACACTGACGCGAGCGTCCAATGACCGCCTATGCCTTCCGCCTGCTGAACGTATTCGCCGAATCGACGTTCGGCGGCAACCCGCTTTGCGTATTCGAGGATGCACGCGGCATGGACGACGCGACCATGCGGGCGCTCGCCGTGCAGTTCAACCTGTCCGAAACGACCTTCGTGCTGCCGTCGGAGCGCGCGCATGCGCGGGTTCGCATCTTCACGCCGGGCTACGAGATGGCCTTTGCCGGCCATCCGACGCTCGGCACCGCGCATGTCGTGCGCGACCTTCTGGGCGCGGGCTACGAACTCGCGCTCGAATTCAAGGCCGGCGTGGTCGACGTCGGCGCGCGCGACGATGTGTGGACGTTTACCGCGCCGCATGCCGGCATGCCGAAGACGGCGGCTTGCGAGTTGTCCGATGCCCGGACGGCGGCCCTGCTGGGGCTGACGGAAGACGACCTGCTCGCCCCGCCAATCTGGGTCGATACCGGCGCCGACCAGTTGCTCGTCGCGCTGAAAGACCCCGCCGCCGTGCGCCGCGCGCAGCCCGACAGCGCGGGCGTCGGCATCTGGCCGACCAGCAGCCTCGGCCGCAAGACCGCGTATGTATTCGCGTTCGATGCCGAGCGCCCGGGCACGGTGGTGTCGCGTTACTTCTTCGTGAAGCAAGGCAGCGTGTCGGAAGACCCGGGGACGGGATCGGCCTGCGCGAACCTGGGCGGGTGGCTGCTTGCGATGAACCACGACCTGCCCGCCGCGTTTCAGGTCGAGCAAGGCGAAGCCGTCGGTCGGCCTTGCCTGCTGCGATTGTCGGTCAGTACAAACGGCAAGATCGGTGTCGGCGGGCGCGTGATCGAACTCGGGCGCGGCGTCGTCGACGTGTAGGGGCGCCGGGCGGAAATATCGTCGCGATCTTCAGCATCGCGCTGCGCGCGGGCAACCCGCTGCGATGACGAACCGGCCGCTACCGTCCGGCCACCGCCGGATCGGAAATGCGGTGCGGCCGCCCCGCCCGCCACGCCGCGATAAGCCGACGATAAGGTCGCGGCTATCGCCGGATCGAAACGCGGCATGCACGGCACACGCCGCCGCGTTTGTTATGCTGCGCGCATCGCCCGCCCGAGCCGATCGCCGCTCATGAACGCCCTCGCCCCCGACCTCGCCCGCACGCTGCACGCCTCCTGCGATACCTGCTTCGGCACGGCCGCCGTCTGGCCGCTCGTCGAGCACGCGTATGGCGAACCGCAACGCCACTACCACACGCTCGCGCACCTGGCCGAGCTGTTCGCGCATCTCGCACCATATCGCGCGGAACCGCTGTGGCCGGCGATCGAGCTTGCGGTATGGGCGCACGACTTCGTGTACGCGACGACGCTGCCGGATCATGCGGACAACGAAGCACGCAGCGCGCAATGGCTCGTGCAGGTCACGAACGCACACTGCAGCGCATCCTGGTTGCGTGCGCACGCATCGCATGTGTCCGTTGCGCACGATCTCGTACTCGCGACGAAGTCGCACCGGCTGCCCGATGCGTTCGCGTCCGCCCCGGACGTGCAGCGTGCCGGGCGGATTTTTCTCGACGCGGATCTCGCGATCCTCGCGGCCGCGCCCGATCGACTGCGCGAATACGATCGCGCAATCGCATGCGAGTGGGCACAGGACCCCGATGCGCCGTCGGCTGCATTCCGCAAGGGCCGCAAGCAGGCGCTTGAACATCTGCGCGCGCAGGCCCCGCTGTTTCAATCGGCGGAATTCGCGCCGCTCACACCGCTCGCGCAGCGCAATCTCGATACGCTGATCGCCGAGTACGCGTAAGCGCCGGGCAAGAACACGCGAAAGCGACCGCATCGCCGCCGCCGGATCGGTCGAGCCGGCCCGTCACGTCACGCCCGGCGACTCTCCCCACACCCGAACGGCATTCCTGCCGCGGCGCTCCGCAGCGCCGGGGCCCTTGCCGCATCGAATTCATCCGACATCTGACGGCAAAACCGGCCAACACGTCGATTTCCCCGAGAAGCCGCCCCATCCGCATCGCGCCCCGATGCGTAACCCTTCAAACATCATGTGATTGCAATTTCACATCCAATGTGATTTTATTATCACATCGTGCATGCCGCCGCCCACCGCCCGCGCGGCGCACCCCATACCAAGGAAGAGACGCAGATGGAGACAATCGCCGTCATCGGCAGCAACATGGTCGACCTCGTGACCTACGTCGCACGCATGCCCACCCGGGGCGAAACGCTCGAGGCGCCGAATTTCGAACTGGGCTGCGGCGGCAAGGGCGCGAACCAGGCGGTCGCGGCCGCCCGCCTCGGCGCGCGCGTCGTGATGGTCA
Organism: Burkholderia sp. LK4; assembly: GCF_001043615.1. Classification (NCBI taxonomy): domain Bacteria; kingdom Pseudomonadati; phylum Pseudomonadota; class Betaproteobacteria; order Burkholderiales; family Burkholderiaceae; genus Burkholderia; species Burkholderia sp. LK4. Next base: position 47,655 of record NZ_LDUL01000107.1, on the reverse strand, counting down.
CGAAGGTCGGCGACGACGTGTTCGCCGACAACACGATCCGCAACTTCGCGCGCGAAGGCATCGACACCACGCACGTGCGCAAGGTCGCCGGCGTACCGAGCGGCGTCGCGCCGATCTTCGTCGAGCCCGATTCGAGCAACAGCATCCTGATCGTCAAGGGCGCCAACCGCCACCTGACGCCGGCCGACATCGACGCGGCCGCGCCGCAGCTCGCCGAATGCGCACTGATCGTGCTGCAACTCGAGATCGAGCTCGACACCGTCTATCACGCGATCGAATTCGGCGCACGCCACGGCATCCCGGTGCTGCTGAACCCCGCGCCCGCGGTCGCCGATCTCGATTTCGAGCGGATCCGCACCGTCGAATTCTTCGTGCCGAACGAAACCGAGCTCGCGATCGTGTCGGGCATGCCGGTCGATTCGCGCGACACCGCGGCACGCGCCGCCGAAGCGCTGGTCGCGCGCGGGCTGAAGCACGTGCTCGTCACGCTCGGCAGCGACGGTTCGCTGCTGGTCTCGCGCGACGGCGTGCGGCACGTGCCCGGCGTGCCGGTCGACGCGCGCGACACGACGGGCGCCGGCGACGCCTATATCGGCTGCTTCGCGCGCTGCTACGCCGCATCGCGCAACGCGCTCGACGCGATGCGTTACGCGTCCGCGTATGCCGCGCATTCGGTCACGGGCCTCGGCACGCAGAAGTCGTACGCCGACACCGCGACGTTCGAACGCTTCCTCCGCGACGCCGGCATCTGAACGGCGCCTTCATCGACGAGACAACCAGGAAGGAGACACCCATGGGCCGAGCCAGAATCGAACACACACCCGACGGCTATTACCTGAACCGCACGCCGCTCTTCGCCTTCACGCTGCTGTGCTGCCTGTTCGCGCTGTGGGGCACCGCCGCGAACCTGAACGACGTGCTGATCGCTCAGTTCAAGAAATCGTTCTTCCTGTCCGACTTCGAATCGGCGTTCGTGCAGTCCGCGTTCTATCTCGGCTACTTCTTCTTCGCGATTCCCGCCGCGACCGTCGTGAAGAAGTTCAGCTACAAGACGACGATCCTGGTCGGCCTGCTGCTCTACACGACCGGCTGCCTGCTGTTCTTCCCCGCCGCGTCGATGGCGAAGTACGGGATGTTCCTCGTCGCGCTGTTCGTGATCGCGGCGGGCCTGTCGTTCCTCGAAACCGCGTCGAACTCGTATTCGACGCTGATGGGCCCGCGCGAAACCAGCACGCGGCGGCTGAACATCTCGCAGACGTTCTATCCGTTCGGCGCGATGGCCGGCGTCTACATGGGCAGCTTCCTGATCTTCAAGGAAGGCGATGCGTCGCACGCGCAGCTTGCCGCGATGTCCGCGGCCGAAGCCCACGTGCACCAGCTCGCGATGATCCAGGCCACGCTCGAGCCTTACAAGTGGCTGATCGTCGTGCTCGTCGCCGTGTTCATCGTGTTCGCGCTCACGCCCTACCCGGCCTGCAAGGGCAACGGCCCCGGCACGGCCACGCACCGGATCGACGCGCGCGGCACGCTCGCGCGCCTGTTCGGCAACCGGCGCTTCGTCGCGGGCGTCGTCGCGCAGTTCCTTTACGTCGGCGCGCAGGTCGGCGTGTGGAGCTTCACGATCCGGCTCGCGATGCAGATCGGCGGCCTCACCGAGCGCGGCGCGTCGCACTACCTGCTCGCGACGTTCTTCGCGTTCTTCGTCGGCAAGCTGGTCGCCACGCTCGTGATGAAGCGTGTCGGCCCGGCCAAGGTGCTGATCGTCTACGGCATCCTGTGCATCGCGCTGCTCGCGTACACGATCAGCGTGCACAACATCACGGCCGTCTATGCGGCCGTGGGCGTGAGCGTGTTCCTCGGCCCGTGCTGGCCGACCATCTACGGCCTCACGATCGACGGGCTCGGCAAGGACACCGAATACGGCGGCTCGATCCTCGTGATGAGCATCGTCGGCGGCGCGGTCGTGCCGCTGATCCAGGGGCTGATCTCCGACCACACCGGCGGCAACATGCAGCTCGCGTTCGTCGTGCCGCTCGCCTGCTTCGTCGTGATCGTCTACTACGGCTTCTACTGCCTGCGCCACCTGCCGGCCGCAACGCCCGACGCAACCGCCGACGGCCACGCATCCGCGCGCTACGCCGCCACGCGCAACACGTCGGGAGCATGAGCATGCGAGGCGAAATCGAACTGCGGCGCGACGACTTCCGCGACACGCCGCGCACGCTGTACCGCACCGACGGCCTGACCGTCACCGCGTTCGCGTATCCGTCCGGCGTCGAGGCGCTGAAGCTCGAGAACCGGCGCGGCCATCTCGTCGTGCTGCCGTATCTCGGCCAGATGATCTGGGCCGCCGCGTTCGACGGCCGCGACCTGACGATGAAGCACATGTTCCGGCAACCGAAACGCGCGGCTTCGATCATCGATACCTACGGCTGCTTCATGTTCCACAGCGGGCTGCTGCGCAACGGCTGCCCGGGGCCCGACGACACGCACGCGCTGCACGGCGAGATGCCGTGCGCGCCGATGGACCGCGCGAGCCTGGTCATCGGCGCGGATGCGGGCGGTGCGTTCGTCGAAGTGACCGGCGAGTACGAATACGTGCAGGGTTTCGGCAGCCACTACATGGCGCGTCCGTCGGTTCGGCTTGCGGAGCACGACGCGCAGATGACGATCTCGATGGACGTGACGAATCTCGGCGGCACGCCGATGGACCTGATGTACATGGCGCACCTGAACTACGCGTACGTGCCCGGCGGCCGTTTCGTGCAGTCGCTGCCGCACAACGGGCTGCGGCTGCGCGACAGCGTGCCCGCGCACGTGAAGCCGACCGCCGCGTGGCGCGACTACACGGCCACGCTCGCGCGCGACCCGCAACGGCTTCACACGCTCGATGCGCCCGCGCTGTACGACCCGGAGATCGTGTTCTTCATGAACGATGCGGAAACGGATGCCAGCGGCGTCGCGCATTTCCGGCTCGAGCATCCGGACGGCGGCGCATTTCACACCGCGTACCGCCCCGAGCAATTCCCGCACGCGACGCGGTGGATCCTGCACAACACGGACCAGCAGGTCGCCGCGTTCGCGCTGCCGTCGACCTGCGAGCCGGAGGGTTATCAGGCCGAACGCCGCAAGGGCCATGTCGCGACCCTCGCGCCGGGCGCTGCGCGCCGCTTCGAAGTCGTCACCGGCTACCTGAGCGCGGCGGAAGCCCGCCATGCCTGAGGCGATGCGAAGCGCGATGCCCGCCCGCGCGGCGTCAGGTCACGAGCGCGATTCCGTGTTCGCGGATCGCCGTTTCGTAGCGGCTGCTCAGTTGCCCGTCGGAAATCACGTAATTGAAGTCGGTCAGCTCGGCGAAATAGGCCGCGCGCACTTCGTCGAACTTCGTATGGTCGACCAGCAGGAAGCGGTTCTGCGCGCGTTCCATCACCTTCTTCTTCGCGTCGACTTCGTGGAAGTTGAAACACGTGACGCCGCAGCGGTCGCTCACGCCGGCCGCGGAGATGAACGCCTTCGACACGCGCACCGTGTCGAGGATGCCCGTCTCGGCCACCGACTCGAACACCATGTTCTTGCGATGGTACGCACCGCCGCACAGGATCACGCTGCAATGCGGCTTCTGCTGCAGCTTCGCGAACACGTTCAGCGAATTGCAGACGGCGGTGAATTCGAGGTCGTCCGGAATGAAGTCGACGACGAACGGCGTGGTCGAGCCGCAGTCGACGAAAATCGTGTCGCCGGTCGTCACGAACTGCGCGGCCAGCTTGCCGATGCGGCGCTTCTCCTCAGTCTGCCGGTTGTTCTCGGCGCTGACCACGTACTCGCCGATGTCGCTGCGCTGCGCGGCGAAGTGGCGGGTCACGTAGCCGCCGATCAGGCTGAGGCCGTGCGGGTTGTCCGCGAGATCGCGGCGGATCGTCATTTCCGATACGCCGAACAGCTCGGCGACTTCCTTCAGATGAATCGCGTTCTGCCCTTGCAGCACGTTCATCAGCGTCTTGATTCGTTCGCCCTTCTTCGTTTCCATGCCAGTATCCTGCGTGCGCGCCGCGTCCGTCGCTTGTCGTGCCGGGCGCGCGGGCCCGGCCGGAATGTCGTATTTGTAACAAACCGATGTGAAAACATCAACTTTCCGTGTGCCCTTCCGGCACACGATCCGTGGAGTCCTGAAACATGCCGCTTTCCAACGCCCAACTCGCTCAAACCATCGATCACACGCTGCTCGCGCCCGACGCGAGCGACGCGCAGATCCGCGACCTCTGCCGCCAGGCGGCCGAGCATCGCTTTTACTCGGTCTGCGTGAATTCGGCGAACGTGCCGCTCGCCGCGCGCGAGCTCGCCGATACCGGCGTGCTCGTCTGCGCCGTGGTGGGTTTTCCGCTCGGCGCGGGGCTGTCGGCCGCCAAGGCATTCGAAGCCACCGCCGCGATCGCGGCGGGCGCCGGCGAGATCGACATGGTGATCAACATCGGTGCGCTGAAGAGCGGCCGCGCCGACGACGTGAAGGCCGACATCGAAGCCGTGCACCGCGCCTGCGGTCCGGTGCCGCTCAAGGTGATCCTCGAAACGGGGCTGCTGACCGACGACGAGAAGATGCGCGTGTGCGAGATGTGCCGCGATCTCGGCGTCGCGTTCGTGAAGACGTCGACCGGGTTCGGCCACGGCGGCGCGACGCTCGCGGATGTCGCGCTGATGCGCCGCACGGTCGGCCCCGTGCTCGGCGTGAAGGCATCGGGCGGCGTGCGCGACCGCGCGGCCGCGCTGGCGATGATCGAGGCCGGTGCGACGCGGCTCGGCACGAGCTCGGGGGTGGCGATCGTCACCGATCAGGGGGGGAGCGAGTCGGCGTATTGACGACGCGGGGCGCTGACGGCTGCGGCGGTGCGCGTGGTGCTCGCGCGCGCCGGTTCGCGTGCGATGCACGGCGAAGCATGCAGGTCTTGCGCCCGAATCCCGCCCCGGGTTCTCTACGAAGCGACTTGCCGACTGGCTCCGGGTGACGTGCCGATCACACGCTTGAATGCGCGACTGAACGCGGCCTGCGACGCATAACCCAGCCGCAGCGCCACGGTTTCGATCGGCAGCCTGTCGTGGGACAGCCACTGGCTGGCCAGCCGCATCCGCAGTTCGGTCGCATAACGCAGCGGCGGTACGCCGATGGTGGCCTGGAAGCGCTCCGCGAAAACGGAGCGCGAGATATGGCATTCCGCCGCCAGCTCCGACACGCTCCAGTCGCGACAGGGCTGCCGATGCAGCGCGAGAATGGCCCGCGCGAGCCGAGGGTCACGCAACGCGGCCACCAGGCCGGACGCGTTGTCACAACCGCATTCAACCCAGCCGCGCACGAGCATCGCGGCGACCACGTCGGCGAGACGGGCGAGAATGCCCGCGAAGCCGATGCGTCCGGAACAGATTTCGCCCTTCATCGAAGCGAGGATCGGCATGAGCCCCGGGTAGCGCTTGCCCATCGCATCGACCACCATCACGCCCGGCATCAACCGGCCCAGGCCGTGCATGCCGCCGAGATCGAACTCCATGCATCCGGAAAAGAGAATGGTGCCGGGCGTCATGCGCTTGCTCGGGCACGCGTTCACCGCGCTGACCGTATCGCCGAGCGGAGCCGCGTCGAATGTGTCGATATCACGAACAGGATGGCCGGCGCTGGACAGCAGTTGATGGGCTTCGCCCCTCGGCATGAACACGGCGTTGCCGGCCGACAGCTCGTGCAACGTGCCGTCGTCGGTGCGCAGCACCGCGGAGCCGACCGCAAGGAAGTGAAAGTACGCGTGCCCGGGCCGCGCATCGAAGCCCAGGCCGAACGCGGGCCCGGCTTCGATGCGCCGGTACTGGACACCGCGCAGGCGCATGCCGGTCAGCAATTCGCTGATGAGATCGGACGACAGCGCGAAAGGATCGGGCGAAGCCATCTTCGGAGTTTCGGGTAAAAATTCAAGGCTTTCTATCATAGATCATCCTGCCATTCGCTCCTAGACTCGGGCTGGATTCCATTTCCCGAAGGATGATTTGTCATGAGCGATTGTGTGAGCAACGTTGTGCCCGACGCTGGCCGTGTCGGCGAAACAAAAACAGAGCCCGCCTGGACGGCCGTGTTCTCGCTGGCGATGGGCGTGTTCGGGTTGTTGACGGCCGAGTACCTGCCGGCCAGCCTGCTGACGCCGATGGCCACCGGATTGCACGTATCGGAAGCGCTGGCCGGCCAGGCGGTGACGGTAACGGCTGTCGTCGCGCTGTTTGCCGGGTTGCTGGTGCCGGGCCTCACGCGCGGCTTCGACCGGCGGACGGTGCTGCTCGGTTTCAGCACGCTGATGATTGCGTCGAACCTGCTGGTGGCGCTCTCGTCGAACCTGGCGATGCTGCTGGCGATGCGGATCCTGCTGGGCATCGCGCTGGGCGGCTTCTGGAGCATGGCTGCGGCCGTGGCGATGCGCCTCGTGCCGCCGCCGCTGCTGCCGCGCGCGCTGTCGATCATCTTCAGCGGCATTGCGGTCGGCACGGTCGTCGCCGTGCCGCTCGGCAGCTATCTGGGCGGCTTGTACGGGTGGCGCAGCGCGTTCATCGCAGCGGCGGCGGTCGGCGCGATAACGCTGCTGTTCCAGTGGTTCACGCTGCCGCGGATGGCGCCGCGCGCAACCGTGCGGCTGCAAACGGTACTGCAAGTATTGCTGAGTCCGGGAGTCGCCATCGGCATGCTCGGTTGCGTACTCGCGCACACCGGTCATTTCGCGCTGTTCACCTATATCCGCCCGTTTCTGGAAAGCACGGCAGGCGTCGGCCCGGATGGACTCGCGCTCATGTTGCTCGGGTTCGGCATCGCGAACTTCGCCGGCACGTTGCTCACCGGATTCCTGATGGAGCGCAGCCTGCGCGCGACGTTGGCGCTGATGCCCTGCCTCGTCGGCATCGCGGCGTTCGCGCTGGTGTTGCTGCCGGCATCCGTCGCCGGGCAAGCCGTGCTGGTCGCGTTCTGGGGGATGGCGTTCGGCGGCGTGCCGGTGGCGTGGTCGAACTGGGTGACACGCGCGGTGCCCGACCAGGCGGAAAGTGCCGGCGGCATGGTCGTCGCGTCGGTGCAGTCCTCCATTGCGGCAGGCGCCGCCGCGGGCGGTACGATGTTCAGCTTCTGCGGCATTGCCGGCGTCTTCGTCGCGGGCGGAGCCGTGATGCTGCTCGCCGCATTGCTGATCGCGCTATGCGTCAGGGTCCCGTCTGCGCCATCCGGTGCCGGGCCGGCGCTGCACATCTGAGACCACCGGTCGCCCTCGCGTTGCCGGACAACGCCCGGCGCTTTTCAGCACAGCGGCGACCACGCTTCCGGCAGGCAAATCGTCGAAGTCGCTCGCTCGATCTGCTGGGGGCCGCCCTTGGGCGGCCACAGTCCTTCGGCGTAATGACGCGCCCTCAACGCCATGCGTTCCTCGAGGCTCGCGAATCCCCAGATATGCGTGATTCGCGGCGGACCGTCGATCGCATACATGTTGGCGACGAGGTGGGATGTATAGGCTTCGGCGGGTCCGACCGCTTGCTCCCACGCAGCGATCGTCGGCGCCACCCCTGCCGGTTTGAGCCAGTAGCGGCGAATCTCGTAGAAGCGGCCCAGCTTCATTGGCTCGATCTCGGGCAGGAACGGAAACAGCGCATGGCTTTCCATCGTGATGCCGACGTCGTAACCGACGAGATTGAACGGCCCGTCGCTCATCAACGCGCGACGGCGTTCCTGCTGCAGCGCGCCGGTATCCTCGAAACCGCGCAGCACGACGATCCGCCCCAGTTCGCCGATCTCCGAGCGCCATGCACCCAGGAGGCGGCCCGTGGCGCCTGCATCCGATACCCATCGATGCGCACCGGCCGAGACGGCGTCTTGCTCCAGCAGCGGGCATGACAAGGTCGTCAGCTCATATTCCATATCGATACTCCTTCGTCCCGTGAATGACATCCAGCCGCTTCAACGCAACGCGTCCGGCGGCGTGTCGGAATCGGATTCGGAGAATGCGCCGCCGCTGCGCCAATCCCGTAGGAACCTGCACGACGCTGGATGCTTTCCCGATGCCGCGACCGGCAGTCGGTTGCTGGAACGATCATGCCGATCGCTCGTACCGTCGGTACGTGAGCGCATGGACTGCTCGTGAAACCTATCGATATTGGGTCGAAGCGCTCGGCAAGTCGTCGACAACACCCTGCGCGTTGGCTTCGTCAAGGAGAAGCCCGCGTCAAATATACCTGCCTGGGAATGGATTCGTACTCGAAGGTGCGGCGCATCGAACGCCGCCCCCTTACTCGACCGGCGGAATCACGCCTTCCGACAAGGTTTTCATGAGCCTAGTGCGACGCCGTTCGAGATCCGCGATCTGGCGATCGATCGCGTCAAGGCGTTGCCGCTGGACCTCGCTTATCTGGTCGCACGAACGGGCGCCTTCGATCAGCAACATGCAGTCCGGGAAGCGGCGAATGTCGTCAATGGTGAAACCAGTCGCGATCATGCGCTGAATCTGCCTGACCTGCGTGACCGCCTTGTCGGGGAACATCCGGTAGCCGTTGCATGCGCGTACCGACGCGAGCAGGCCGTGTTCGTCGTAATGCCGGATCGAACGCACGCTTGTACCGGTGCGTCGCGAGACTTCGCCGATCGTCAGCAGTTCCTGTGCAGGTGTCTTGTTCATGAAAAGCAGGCTAGCACAAATCGCTTGACCCTGACATCAGTGTCAGGGTTGACGCTTGGCGGACTGCCCACTTCGAGGAGTTCCGGATGCCCCGCACGAAAACCCGGTTACCTGCTGACCGCCCTGGCCTCGGCCGCAATGCTATGGGTGTCGCCCCCCGCCGCGAGCGCGTCCCCGATAAGCTACAGCGTGACGTCGAAGGATGGCGTCACGCTGGCGGTACAGGAAAGCGGCAACCCCAACGGCCCGCCGATCATTTTCATTCACGGCCTGCTGGGTAGCCGGCTCAGTTGGGACGCGCAAGTGGGAAGCCCCGAGCTGCGCCAATACCGGATCATCACGTACGATCTGCGCGGCCACGGCCTGTCGGACAAGCCGTCCGATGCCATGTCATATCACGATGGGCGCCGCTGGGCCGACGATCTTGCAGCGGTCATCGCCGGGTCGCATGCGAACCACGCAGTCGTGGTCGGCTGGTCGCTTGGCGGTGTGGTCATCTCGAACTATCTCGCCACGTATGGCGATCACGACATTGCCGGCGCCATGTTCGTCGGCGGCGTGATCGAACTCGCCCAAGGTCAGATCGTCGATCATCCGGAGGTCTATCGCGACATGAATTCGCCGGACCTGAAGACGCATCTCGATGGCGCACGCAAGTTCGTCGAGCTGTGTTTCAACCATCGTCCGGATGGCGACACCTTCAGCCGGTTGCTTGCCAATGCCGCGATGGCATCGTGGGAGATGCAGAAGGAAATCCCGACGATGACGGTGTTCGCGGCCGAGGGGCTCGGCATGGCGCACGTGCCGCTGCTGTTCATCTACGGCACCCACGACGCGCTGGTCGACACACGCACGACGCTGGCCCGCGCGGCCGCGCTCAACCCGCACATCCGGATCAAGGAATACGCCGACGCAGGCCATGCGCCGTTCATCGAAGAGGCCGATCGTTTCAATGGCGATCTGGCGGAATTCGTCCGATTGGCGTCCGGGAAATGAAGTGGAATCTTTCAAGGAGGCAACCATGCCATCCGAAGTCGAACGCACTGCAGCTGAGGGCTTCTTTCCAGGCTTTTCGAGACTCGACATCGATACTGGCGATGTGTCGTTTCGGGGCGTCGTCGGGGGACGCGGATCACCGGTGCTGCTGCTCCATGGATATCCGCAGACCCACGTTGCCTGGCGATTGATTGCGCCCGCGCTCGCGAAGTCGCACACCGTCATCGTGCCGGACCTCCCGGGATACGGCGAGAGCCGGACCCACGACGATCAACCGCGCTGGACCAAACGCCGCGTGGCCAGCGCGCTCGTCACGTTGATGGATGTGCTCGGCTACGAACGGTTTGCCGTGGTCGGGCATGATCGGGGCGCTCGGGCGGGATACCGGCTTGCGCTCGATCATCGCGAGCGTGTTGCCGCGTATGTCTCGCTCACCGTCATACCCACGCTCGATGCGCTCAAGGGTGTCGACAAGGCATTCGCGCTCAACGCCTGGCACTGGTTTTTTCTCGCGCAACCGGCCGGCCTTCCCGAGCGCTTGCTCTCGGCCGACCCCGACGCCTACCTCGACGCCGCACTCGCGAGGATGGCCGGAGGACTTGGGCGAGTCGATCCCGCGGCACTCGACGCGTATCGAGCGGCTTTCCGGAATCCGGACGTGCGTCATGCGATCTGCGAGGACTATCGCGCCGCCATGTCCGAGGATCTCGACCACGACGCGAGCGACTCGGCGGCAGGCCGGAAACTCGCCTGTCCGGTTCTGGTGCTATGGAGCAATCGAGATCAAAAGACAGCGAATGTCTCGCCCGTCGACACATGGTCCAAATGGGCAGACAACGTGACGGGCAACGGACTGCCCGCTGGCCATCTGCTGCCCGAGGACGCGCCGGAGGAGGTGTTGTCCGCTCTGGTGCCGTTCCTGACCGAATGGCTGTGACGTCGTCGAGCGGATCCGATTTCGAAGACGGACACGGCCGTCAGCCCGCGTCACAGTGCAGGCCGTACCGGAAGCAAGCATCGGGGCGAACCAGGCTGAACATTCGATTTTTACAACCGCTGCTTGCTGATCGATCAGCCAACCTGAGGATTCCTTGAGCCTGACCAAGCCCCGCACTGTGCGTTGCCCTCCGAACTTGCGCCCTACACCATCGGTAGCTGCCGCACCGGCTTGCCGGTGAGTTGAGCGACCGCGTGTGCCACAGCCGGCGCGATCGGAGGCACGGCAATTTCACCGACTCCGGTCGGTTCGGCCGTGCTCGGCACGACGTGGGTTTCGATCATGGGCGCCTCTGCCATCTTCAGCACCGGATAGTCGGGGAAGTTGGATTGAACGACCCTTCCGTCCTTGATCTGAATCTGGCTGTACAACGCTGCGCTCAGCCCGAAGATGATCCCGCTTTCCAGCTGCTGCGCGACGATACCGGGGTTGACGACCGTTCCGCAGTCCGCCGCGCAGACGACTCGATGCACGCGTGGCTTGCCGTCCTGGAGCGACACCTCCACCACCTGTGCCACCACCGAACCGAACGAATTGTGCAGCGCCAGCCCGCGCGCACGCGGTGCGCCATCGGCGGCGGGCGCGAGCGGCTGGCCCCAGCCTGCCGCCTGCGCCGCGATGTCGAGCACCTTCAGCTCACGCGGATGCGCTTTGAGCAGGTCGCGCCGCATCGCCAGCGGATCGAGCTTGGCAGCAGCAGCCACATCGTTCAGGAATCCTTCCAGGAAGAACCCCGTGTAGGAATGGCCGACGCTGCGCCAGAATCCGATCGGCACCGGCAAATCGACCACCAGATGTGCAATGTGTTCGTGCTCGATCTCGTATGGCAGGTCGAACAAGCCCTCGGCCGTATAGCGATCAATGCCAAGCGACGGCGCACCGAACAGGCGCTCCAGTTCGCCGGCCAGGATCGACTGGCCCGCACTGCGCGAGGCGATGGCCGTCACCTTGCCGTTCTCGACACGGGCCTTCAGCCGCGCGATGGCCTGGGGACGGTAGAAGTCGTGCCTGATGTCGTCTTCGCGCGCCCAGATCACCTGCACCGGATGCCCCTCGGTCTTGGTGGCGATCGTCACCGCCTGGCCGACAAAGTCCGATTCCAGCCGCCGCCCGAAGCCGCCACCGATGAGCGGGATGTCGATGTGCACCTGGTCCCGGCTCACGCCTGCCGCGCGGGCCGCGACCAATTGGGCCAGTGTGGCGACCTGCGTGGGCGCCCAAAGCTGCACGCGATCCTTGGTCACCTGCGCCGTGCAGTTGATCGGCTCCATGGCGGCATGCGCAAGATACGGCGCACCGTATTCGGCCTCGACGATGGTTGCACCCTGTGCATTCTCGAAGGCCTTCAGTCCATCACCCGTCGAACGGTAGGTAAAACCCCCCTTGTCGCTGTCCAGCGCGCCGACGAGCTGCTGGTGGATGCCGGCCGAATCGAGGGTGGCATGCGGCCCGTTGTCCCACTCGGGTTCGAGCGTCGCCAGGGCTTGACGCGCCTGCCAGTAATGGTCGGCCACCACGGCGACGCCCGGCGCGCCGCCTGTCGAGCCATCGAACGGCACGACATGCCGCACGCCGGGCATGACAAGGGCCGCTTTCGACTGGAAGGCCTTGAGCTTGCCGCCCAATACCGGACACATGACGACGGCCGCATACAGCATGCCGGGCGGCCTCGCGTCGATGGCAAAGCGGGCGCTGCCATCCGTCTTGCCGGCGATGTCGTTGCGCGGCGCGGGCTTGCCCACCAACTGGTATTGCGAAGCCGGCTTGAGCGTGACACTGGACGGCGGAGCAATGTTGCGCGCCTTCTGCGCGACCGCGCTGAAAGGCATCTGCTGGCCGTCCGGGCCGATGAGCTGGCCTTCCCGCACCATCACCCGCGTTGGCTGCACGCCCCATTCGCGCGCCGCCGCTTCCACCAGCGTCGCGCGCGCGGTTGCGGCGGCCTCGCGCACGGGTTGCCAGCCATCGGCCACGCTGCTGCTGCCGCCGGTAATGATGAGGCCGATCTCGCGCGCGCTCTTGGCCATGATCCAATGCAATGCGCGCGCCCAGGTCTTGTCTGCGTCGTCCTGATGCAACGGCAGCGAGCTATCTCCCATCGCGACGACATTGCCGTAGATGCGTTCGATGGGCGACGACTCGATGCTCACCCGTGCCAACGGAATATCAAGCTCCTCGGCAGCCAACATCGACAGCGCCGTGTGGATACCCTGCCCCATCTCGACACGCGGCATCGCAAGGATCACATTGCCTTCGGGCGTGATCTTGATCCAGCCATTCAGCGCAATCTGACCGGACGTTTCGGGAAACGCCGCGGGATCGCCAAGCCGGCTGCGCGGAGGCATCACGCCCCAGCCCACCACCAGCGCACCGCCAAGGCCAAGCGCCCCCAGCAGGAATCGGCGCCGCCCGCGGCGCGGAGTCGTCACGTCGGCACTCATGCGTGGCCCTCCCGCAGCGCTTTCGCCGCACGCTTGATGGCGATGCGCACGCGCGGATACGTCCCGCAGCGGCACAGGTTGGTGATGGCTGTGTCGATATCGGCATCACTCGGGTCAGGTTGCCTCGTCAACAGATCTGCCGCCGCCATCAGCATGCCCGACTGGCAATAGCCGCACTGCGGTACCTGTTCGTCAATCCAGGCCTGCTGCAACGCATGGCGCTTGCCCGAGGATTCGGCCAGCCCTTCGATCGTGGTGATGTGCTTGCCGGCGACCGCTGCCACGGGCAGGACACACGATCGCGCCGCCGCACCGTCCAGATGCACGGTACACGCGCCGCAAGCAGCGACGCCGCAGCCGAACTTCGTGCCCGTCAGGTTCAGGTGGTCCCGCAGCACCCACAGCAAGGGGGTGGCCGGGTCGCAATCGATGTTGACCCGTTGGTGGTTGACGTCAAGATCCATGTATTGTCTCCTCGCCTCATATCGTAATGACCCAGCTGACTACCGGCACCTGTAGTCAAACCAAACTTTACTGTCAAGCACCCGGATGCGAATCCTTCTGGTTGGCCGTCTGGTGACCACCCGGAATACGCAATCCTCCAACGTAACGGTCGAGCAGGTTGAGGCTCTCCCGTAGCAGCAAGCAGGTTCGGAACGCCGTCACGCGCACCTCGCCTAGCCTTTCCCGGCCGACCGGCGTCGTCCGGTCCTGTCGGCGCCCTTCGTTCGGGCCGCACTGTCCGGTTCCCTCGACTGCATCTGCGACAGCAGGCGCGTTGCGTTGGCGCTGCAATCCATCTCGTCGGGCTTGGCCGCGATCTCGGCCATCAACGATACGAGATGCACCTTGTTCTGCGCCAGCTTGACCTGCATGGCCTCGATGTCCCGCACCTTGTGGCGCAGCGCGTCGAGCAGCGCGCCACGCTGCCACTGCGCAAGGTCGGGCGGCAGCAACATGCGGATCTCGTCCAGGCTGAAGCCGGCCTTTTGCGCCGTCGAGACCAGGCCGAGCACCAGCACGGCATCCGGCGAATAGATCCGATAGCCGTTGGGTTGCCGCTCGACGGCCGTCAACAGGCCGATGCGTTCGTAGAAGCGGATGCGTGACGGCGTCAGGCCGGTGCGCTCCGCCAGATCCCCGATCTTCATGTCGTGGGTGCAAAAGCGTCCAGCCGGGTGGGCATGTTCAGGACCAGTTGCGCGTCCTTGATGACGTCCATGCGAAGCACGGTGGACGCCCCGAGTCCGTCAAGCAGCTGACTCAACGGCCCGCCGTGCCGCGACAGTTCGACGTCCCGCGGAAAGAGGCGCTGCGCGAACGACAGCATGTTGGTCTGCACCAGGGTCCGGTGCCACTCGCCGTCGATCCGGTTGATCATGGTTGCCGTCGACATGTGCGACTGGGACGGGACATTGCGCAACACGGGCAGCGGCGCGCGCAGGGTCAGGTCCGGCTGGCCGCCGGGGCCGGCGATGCTGGCCTTCACGTCGGCGCCGATGTTCACGCCGATCTCCGCGCGCCATTTCGGCAGCTGATATCCATACAGGCCGCGCACGCGCGCGATTTCCGTGGTCACCGGCAGCGCAAGCACATGGGCGTGGAAGCTGCGGCGTCGCATGGAATCGAGCAGCTCCGCCGCGTGGGGCCCCCGCGCCCCCGGCCGGCGAATCACCACCGCGACGGAAACCTCGTCATAGGGGTCGTTATCGCAAACGGAATACGAGAAGAAGGTCAACGCCACCAGTCCGTGGCCCGGATACGCGCGCAGCGGCTCGAGCGGCGTCGGCAACATTGCCCGCAACCGGTCGACAGGCGCCAGGAACAGCAGCTGAACGTTACTGGAACGGTAGTAGAAGTTTGGCGCCCAGGTCGGACCGACCGTGGACGTGACGAGCCGCTTCGGAATCCTTCTAAAAAAATCGATGTTCCCTGCGGCAGGATCTCGCGCCACCTCGTCGAGGTTCGGGTTCATCCGGTAACGGTCGTAATAACCGCCGGCAGGCACTTCGACCTTGTGCTCCCCAAACTCGACCTGTGTGAACCGCTTATCCATATTCATTGACCTTTCTCGGTGATTGAACCGGCAGGTGGGCCTCGAGAGGCGCACCGACCAACAGCCGGCAACAATCACTCTAAGATTGAATATGACTTTAAGGTCAAGCGCTTCGCAACGAATCGGAATGAATCGACACGGTTGGTCCATGTTGCAGCCGCAGACTCATGCGAATCCCGAACCGAATCGGACGACAGGGGCGACGGGTACGGCGTTTGGTCAAATCATTGACGGATCTGGAACGCATATCCCCGTCGACGCACTGAAAAGCGAGCACGCTTCCCGCATGGCGCGCTTTCTCGACAGGCGCGAGGATCAGCCGGCGCTGGAGCCGTCGAGTTTGCCCAGATCCGGCGTAATTCCTGCTTCACGAAGACGATCGAGCACGCGTTTCTTATTGTCGACACATTCAATTCCGTCCGGCCTGTCCTCGATACTCTCTATCGCGACGACAAGTTGGGCCCGGGTGTGGTCGAGGCGCTTGCGAATGCCATCGATCTCATCCACCTTCTGCTTGAGTGCGTCCAGCAATGCGCCATGATCCCATGCGCCCGGGCCGACCGGCAGCAGTTGCCGAATCTGCTCGAGCGTAAAACCGGCCTGCTGCGCGAGCGAGATCAACCCCAGGAGAATTTCCGTCTCCGGGGGATACTCCCGATAGCCGTTCGCCTGGCGCTCCACCACCCTGATCAATCCCTCTGCCTCATAGAAACGAATACGTGAGGCCGTCAGACCACTGCGCTTCGCCAACTCTCCGATTTTCACGCGACACCCCAAAAAACTATTGACATTAACGTTGACTTTAATCCTAAAGTTGACCCGCGACTACAGAGCGCAGCACGACGGACTTCCAGGCAAGCGACAGCACAATGCGCCGACCGCGCATTTCGAATCGTCGCAACAAAAGGAGAGCTTTGTCTCGCCGAGGCCTGAGCGAATGGTGTCGCCGGGTTGCGCGTCGCCGGCAAGGTGGCTGAATGCCTGCTCCGTAGTCACGTTGCCGTCTCACGATTGTCACCATCACGAAAGGAGTCGCCCGTTACCGAGCAGCAACGATCGCCGTACACGTCACTGGTTGTCAACTTGAATATTGAAAAGGAGTGCTGATCATGGGATACGTCACAACGAAGGATGACGTTCAGATCTTCTACAAGGACTGGGGGCCGCGCGACGCGCAGGTCATCTTCTTCCATCACGGTTGGCCGCTCAGCGCGGACGACTGGGACGCCCAGATGCTCTTTTTCCTGTCGCACGGGTACCGGGTCATCGCGCATGACCGCCGTGGTCACGGACGCTCCAGCCAGGTATGGGACGGTCATGACATGGATCACTATGCCGATGACGTGGCGGCGGTGGTCAACCACCTCGGCGTGCAAGGCGCGGTTCATGTCGGCCACTCCACCGGCGGCGGCGAAGTCATCCACTACGTCGCCCGTCATGGCGAAGACCGCGTATCGAAGGCCGTGCTGATCAGCGCCGTGCCGCCGCTGATGGTCAAGACCGACAAAAACCCCGGCGGCCTGCCAAAGTCCGTGTTCGACGACCTCCAGGCGCAGCTCGCGGCGAACCGCGCGCAGTTCTACTATGACGTGCCGGCCGGCCCGTTCTACGGCTACAACCGTGAAGGCGCGAAGCCGTCGCAAGGCGTGATCTGGAACTGGTGGCGGCAAGGCATGATGGGCAGCGCGAAGGCGCATTACGACGGCATCGTCGCCTTCTCCCAGACCGACTTCACCGACGATCTGAAAAGCACGACGATTCCGGTACTCGTGATGCACGGCGACGATGACCAGATCGTTCCTTATGAGGACGCTGGCGTCCTGTCGGCGAAGCTGGCCAGGAACAGCACGCTGAAGCTCTACAAGGGCTTCCCGCACGGCATGCCGACGTCCAACGCCGACACGATCAACGCCGATCTGCTCGCGTTCCTGCGAGGGTAATCGCGACGAGTGCCGGGAGAGACAGACTCCCGGCACCTGCCCGCCCCCTTCCGGGGAGGCACGCTGCCTCCCCGAGCAACACCCACACATTGTTCAAGCGTCCGTTTGCACGGGTCGCCGCACGCGGGAGGGTTGTCCCCGGCGAGTCGTCCGTGCACGGCGTTACATCGTCACGTCCTCACACAGAGGTGCTTATGTCGAACGAAGGGCAGTGCCCGTTCAACCATGCTGCCGGCGGCGGCACGACCAATCTCGACTGGTGGCCGAAGGAATTGCGGCTGGATCTGCTCGGCCAGCACTCGAGCAAGACCAACCCGCTCGACCCTGGCTTCAACTATGCCGAAGCCTTCAACAGCCTTGACCTCGCCTCGCTCAGGAAGGATCTGACCGCCCTGATGACCGACTCGCAGGACTGGTGGCCGGCGGACTTCGGCCACTACGGCCCGTTGTTCGTGCGAATGGCCTGGCACAGTGCCGGCACCTATCGCATGGGCGACGGCCGCGGCGGTGCCGGGCGCGGCCAGCAGCGCTTCGCGCCGCTCAACAGCTGGCCGGACAACGTGAGTCTCGACAAGGCCCGGCGCCTGCTGTGGCCGATCAAGCAGAAGTACGGCCAGAAGATCTCGTGGGCCGATCTGCTGATTCTCACCGGCGACGTTGCGCTCACCACGATGGGCTTCAAGACCTTCGGCTACGCCGGTGGCCGCGAAGATACGTGGGAGCCGGATCGCGACGTGTACTGGGGCAGCGAGAAGACCTGGCTCGGCGGCGACCTGCGCTATGGCAAAGGTGGTACCTGCGAACCGCAACACGGCGGCGACTCCGGGCGCAACCTCGAGAATCCGCTGGGTGCGGTGCAGATGGGCCTCATTTACGTGAATCCTGAAGGTCCGGACGGCAATCCCGATCCTGTCGCCGCGGCATACGACATCCGCGAGGTTTTCGGACGCATGGCGATGAACGACGAAGAAACCGTGGCGCTGATTGCCGGCGGTCATGCGTTCGGCAAGACGCACGGCGCCGGCCCGGCCGACAACGTCGGTCCCGAACCCGAGGCTGCCGGTCTCGAGCAGCAGGGGCTCGGCTGGAAGAACAGCTTCGGCACCGGCAAAGGCGTGGATACGATCACGAGCGGCCTCGAAGTCACGTGGAGCGACACACCCACGCAGTGGGGCATGGGCTTTTTCAAGAACCTGTTCGGCTACGAATGGGAACTGACGAAAAGCCCCGCAGGCGCTCACCAGTGGGTAGCGAAAAATGCGCAACCGACGATCCCGCACGCACACGATCCGTCGAAAAAGCTGCTGCCCACGATGCTGACCACGGATCTATCGCTGCGCTTCGACCCCGCGTACGAGAAGATCTCGCGTCACTTCATGGACAACCCCGACGTATTCGCCGACGCGTTCGCGCGCGCATGGTTCAAGCTCACGCATCGCGACATGGGGCCGCGCGCCCGCTACCTCGGGCCTGACGTACCGACCGAGGAACTGATCTGGCAGGACCCGATTCCCGCAGTCGATCATGCGCTCGTCGACGACGCGGACGCTACCGCGCTCAAGGCGAAGATCCTGGCCTCGGGGCTGTCGGTGGCCGAGCTCGTCTCCACGGCATGGGCCTCGGCGTCGACATTCCGCGGCTCCGACAAGCGCGGCGGCGCCAACGGCGCACGCATCCGCCTCGCTCCGCAGAAGGACTGGACCGCCAATGAGCCCGCACAACTGGCCAAGGTTCTAAAGGTTCTCGAGCGCATCCAGGGCGAGTTCAACAGCACGCAGCCTGGCGGCAAGAAGATCTCGCTGGCCGACCTGATTGTGCTGGCCGGCAGTGCCGGTATCGAGCAGGCGGCGAAGCGCGCTGGCCACGACGTGAGCGTGCCGTTCGCGCCAGGCCGCATGGACGCGTCGCAGGAACAGACTGACGCGCATTCGTTCGCGGTGCTCGAGCCGGTTGCGGACGGTTTCCGTAACTTCGTCAAAGGCACATTCGCGGTGCCGGCCGAAGCGCTGCTGATCGACAAGGCGCAATTGCTGACGCTGACCGCCCCCGAGATGACGGCGCTCGTCGGCGGGCTGCGTGTCTTGAACGTCCATACCGGCAACGAGAAGCACGGTGTGTTCACCGATCACCCCGAAACGCTGACCGTCGATTTCTTCCGCAACCTGCTCGACATGGGCACCGAATGGAAGCCGGTTGCCGGCGACGACACATTCGAAGGTCGTGATCGTCGAACCGGTGAACTGAAGTGGACCGGCACGCGCGTCGATCTGGTGTTTGGTTCGAATGCCGTACTGCGGGCGTTGTCCGAGGTTTATGCGAGCGCAGACGGCGAGGCGAAGTTCATTCGTGACTTCGTTGCGGCCTGGGTCAAGGTGATGAATCTCGACCGATTCGATCTCGCCTGACAAATCGCGGTGGTACATCGATGCGGGCGGACAGCCGGGGCAACCAGCCTGCCCGCTCGCATCGGGATGCGGTGACCATCGTTACTCGGCCCGACATGGCGAGTGCCGGTCTGATCCGCCGAATGGAACACTTCACCCGCGACGCACGACATCAGCGAACGGCGGCCACTCGGAAGAACGGCCGCCTCGATCGTCAGCTCTTGATGAACTTCAGGATGTCCGCGTTGATGACGTCGGCATTGGTCGTCAGCATCCCGTGCGGATAGCCCGGGTAGATCTTCAGCGTCGCGTTCCTGAGCAGCTTCGCGGACAGCACGCCGGCGTCCTTGTAGGGCACCACCTGATCATCGTCGCCATGCAGGACCAGCGCCGGTTGCGTGATCTTTTTCAAGTCCTCGGTGAAATCCGTTTCCGAGAAGGCCTTGATGCAGTCGTACTGAGCCTTGATGCCGCCCATCATGCCCTGACGCCACCAATTGCGGATGACGCCTTCCGACACCTTCGCGCCCGTCCGGTTGAACCCGTAAAACGGCCCCGCCGGAATATCCAGGTAGAACTGCGCCCGGTTGGCGGCAAGCTGCCGCCTGAAGCCGTCGAAGACTTCGATCGGCGTTCCGCCGGGATTGCGCTCGCTCCTCACCATGACCGGTGGCACTGCGCTGACCAGAACGATCTTTGCAGTCCGCTTCATCCCATGACGCTCTACGTAGGCTGCGACTTCGCCGCCCCCGGTCGAGTGTCCGATGTGGATGGCATTTCTGATATCGAGCGCCTCGGTCAGGGCTGCAAGATCGGCGGCGTAATGATTCATGTCATTGCCGTCGGCGGTTTGCGTGGATCGCCCGTGCCCGCGACGATCATGGGCAATCACGCGATAACCATGCTCGACGAAGAACAGCATTTGAGCGTCCCAGTCATCCGCGGACAGCGGCCAACCGTGACTGAAGATGATCGGCTGGCCTTTGCCCCAATCCTTGTAGAAGATCTCGACACCGTCCTTCGTAACAACCTTGTTACCCCGGTCCGCATCTGCTGTCGGCGGATAGATCGGATGCTTGGTTGTTGCGGCACCGGCCGTGCCGCTCAAGGAAAATAGTGGCAGCGCCATCGAGGCGGCCGCTACCGCACCGGCTCCGATCATCAGTTCGCGACGAGATTTGCTGACGACGTCGACTTCATCCTTCCCGCTCATGACAGCCTCCTTTGGTAATCGAAAAGCGGTGACACCTGACCACCTGACACTCGGACCGCGTACGACCACGCTCCCGGTACCCCCGTTGCGCAGACTCAGTAATAGCGCGCCCCGTTTCCTCCTGCCTGCCCTGCCCGCATCGGCACTCGATCAATTCATTTCGCTGAGCCGCTTGACGACCGCTTCGGCAATTTCCTTGCTCGATTGCGGGTTTTGCCCGGTAATGATCCGGTCGTGACTGACGACATAGGATGTAAAGGGAAGCAACGCCTTCTTGTAGTGAGCGCCACGGCTCACGAGTGAATCCTGCAGGAAGAGCGGAACCTGGGACTTCATGCCGGACAACGTCTCCTCCATATCGGAGAAGCCCGTCACCGGCACGCCAGTGAGGAGAGACTTGCCTTCGGCATCCTGAAGCGGCAACAGCGCTGATACGCCGTGGCAAACCGCCGAGACAATGCCTCCCTGACGATAAATCTGTTCACTGACGGCCTTCAGGGCCGCGTTGTCGGGAAAGTCCCACAACGTACCGTGCCCGCCAGTGAAGTAGATCGCCTTGTAGTCCGCGGGATTGACGGAAGCAGCCGGCAACGTTGCCTTCAATCGCGCCATGAAAGCGGGATCGGCCAAATGCGCGCGCGCCGAATCGTCCAGGTAGAACGACTTCAGGCTGCGCTGGTCGATCGGCACTTCACCGCCCGCCGGACTCGCAAAATCCATTTGCAGTCCAGTTGCCTGCGCAGCGTCGTAGAAATGCGTCAGCTCGGTGAACCAAAGGCCGGTCGTATCCGATCGGGACGGATACTTCGCGTGATTGGTCATCACGACCAGAATCTTGCCGCTCAGTTGCGGCACATCTTCTTTCTGTGCAACATCGGCGGCATAGGCGTATCCGCCCGTCAACAAGGAGGCAACGACGGCCAGGAGCCAGTGCCTCAAAAACCAACGCTTGAACATTCTCGATTCCTCATATGACTCTGAAGCAACGACGTGAAAGGACGCAGGAGAAATCCTAGGATTGAAGTTAAGTTGAATGTCAAGCGATTGGAGCGCGACATCGCACAAAGTCACGCGTAGAGATGCCATGTCGCTCCGCCGCGCCGGGTTCGAGCATCGGCATCACCCCCGATCAACACGACGTCGTCATGCTGCCGATCCGGTTACATGCACGTACCGCCCGGCTTCAGACCGACCGGGCACCCATGGCCCGTATCGCGTCAGCCCGCAGTCCACCGGCGTTTCGCAAAGCAGCCTTTAAATAATTTAGCTTACCGAAATATCTATAAGAATCAACAACCACCTATCACTCAATTAGAGAGATTCAATTGGCGCATCGCATATCGAGAAGATTAAATTTCGCCGGGGTCTTCCCCCGAATTTCATCCAAGGAACCTCATCGATATGTCAAACACCGCGAATCGCTTTTTCCAGAGCGTAATTGCCGCGGCCTGCGTCGCACTGGCCTCCTCTTCACACGCTGCCGAACTGACGCGCGACAACGGCTCGCCCGTCGGCGACAACCAGAATTCGCAGACAGCCGGGCCGAACGGGCCGGTGCTGCTGCAAGACTCGCATCTCATCGAAAAACTCCAGCGCTTCGATCGCGAACGCATCCCCGAGCGTGTCGTGCATGCCCGCGGCACCGGCGCGTTCGGTGAATTCGTGCCGAGTGCCGACCTCAGCGACCTGACGACGGCCAAGGTCTTCACGCCCGGCACGAAAACGCCCGTGTTCGTCCGCTTCTCGACCGTGATGGGTTATCGCGGCTCGCCCGAGCAGGCACGCGATCCGCGCGGTTTCGCCGTGAAGTTCTATACGGAACAAGGCAACTGGGATCTGGTCGGGATCAACCTGCCGATCTTCTTTATCCGCGACGCGATCAAGTTCCCGGACTTCGTCCACGCGAACAAGCCGAGCGCGGTCACCGGCGTGCAGGATGCGAACCTCGCGTTCGACTTCTTCGCGCACGCGCCCGAAGCAACCAGCATGCTGACCCGGCTGTATTCGATCGAGGGCATGCCCGATTCGTACCGGAACATGGACGGCTACGGCGTGCACGCATTCAAGTTCGTCAACGCCGACGGCAAGTACACGTACGTGAAGTTCCACTGGAAGAGCGCGCAAGGAATGCACGGGCTGCGACCGAAGGACATCCCGGGTTCGATCGGCGCCGACTGGAACCTGATGACGAACGATCTGTACGGCGCACTGAAGGCGGGCAATGCGCCGAAGTGGGATCTCTACATTCAGGTGCTGAAGCCGTCCGAGCTCGACGCGTTCGACTTCAACCCGCTCGACGACACCAAGGTATGGACCGGCGTGCCGGAGCGAAAGGTCGGCACGCTGACGCTGAACCGCGTGCCGGACAACTACTTCGAGTCGACCGAGGAATCCGCCTTTGCCCCGTCGCGGATGGTGCCGGGCATCGAGCCGTCGGAAGACCGGATGCTGCAGGGCCGGATGTTCTCGTACGCCGATACGCAGATGTATCGCCTCGGCGCGAACTTCAACCAGTTGCCGATCAACCGTCCGCGCGTGAGCGTCACGAACAACAACCAGGACGGCGCGATGAACTTCGGCGACCGCAAGGGCGAAGTGAACTACGAGCCGTCGGCGCTGAACGAACTCGCGCAGAACCCGCGTTACAAGTCGGTCCAGACGCCGCTTGCCGGCACGACGCAACAGGCGGCGATCCGCAAGACGCTGAACTTCCGGCAGGCAGGCGAGTACTACCGCATGCTGCCCGCGCAGGAACGGCAGGATCTCGTGGTCGCCTTGTCGGGTGACCTGAACCACGTGACCAACGACGCGAACAAGTACGCGATGCTGTCGTACTTCTACAAGGCCGATTCGGACTACGGCACGCGCCTGGCGCGTGCCACGCACGCCGACCTTGCCCGCGTGAAATCGCTCGCCGACAAGCTCGTCGAGAACTGATCGGGCACGCTCGCGAAGGCTGCAGGCGCGGCCTTCGCGTCCCATCCAATCCGATTGCGCCGCGCGGCCACGCGCGGCGCGTATTGCTGATGAAAAATCGACTCCGAACCGCCCTCTCCCGCACGCTCGCGATCGCGGGAGCCGTCGTGCTCACGGCCTGCGCACAAGTCGCACCGCCCGCGGCGGTGCCGCACCCCGACGCGCATGCCGACCTGCGCCGCTACGACGACGCGTGGTTTGCCGCCGCACGCCTCGGCCGCATCGACATCCTGCAGTCGCTCGTCGACGCGCATTACCCGATCGACGCAACGACACGCGAAGGCTATACCGCGCTCATCCTCGCCGCCTATCGCGATCAGCCTGCAACGCTCGACTATCTACTGCGCAGCGGCGCGGACCCATGTATCGGCGAACGTCACGGCAACACGGCACTGATGGGCGCACTGTTCAAGGGCGAGACCGCGATCGCGAAGCGACTGGCCGACACGCACTGCCCGATCGACCAGACCAATCACGCCGGCGAAACGGCGCTGTCGTTCGCCGCGCTGTTCGGCCGCCTCGACATGCTGCCGGTGCTCGTCGCCCATGGCGCGAACCCGGATCACGTCGATGCGCTCGGCCGCACCGCACTGCAAAACGCGATCCTGCAAGGCAACGACGCCGCGGTTGCCGCACTGGAAAAAGTTGGCGCGACACCGAATGCCGACGTAACGTTGCGGGCGAGGCCGTAACCGCTTGACCTTGAACATTCCTTCAAGGTTAGCCTTCTGTCCATCGTCATTCGACACAAGGTCACGAAGGGACTCGACATGCAAACGATATTGGGGGCGAACGGTCAGATCGCCACGGAACTGGCGCGCGAACTGCGCCGCCTCGACACGGGCGACATCCGCCTCGTGAGTCGCAATCCGCGCAAGGTCAACGACACCGACAACCTGGTGTCGGCCAACCTGCTCGACGCGAACCAGACCGCCCGGGCCGTGAAAGGCAGCAGCATCGTCTACTTCACCGCCGGCCTGCCACCGGACACGCAACTGTGGGAAACGCAGTTTCCGGTGATGCTGAAGAACGCGCTGGATGCCTGTCGCGCGGAAGGGGCCCGGTTCGCCTATTTCGACAACACCTACATGTATCCGCAGGACAACCGGCTGCAGACGGAGTCGACGGCATTCGCGCCGGTCGGTCGCAAGGGCAAGGTGCGCGCGGCCATGGCGTCGATGGTGCTCGACGAGATGGCACGGGGCGACATTCCGGTCCTGATCGGCCGTGCGCCCGAATTCTATGGCGCCGGCAAGACGCAGAGCTTCACGAATGCGCTGGTCATCGACAAGCTCAAGGCCGGCAAAACACCCAAGGTGCCTTTGCGGGACGATACGCGACGCACGCTCATCTGGACGCCCGACGCGAGCCGTGCGCTCGCGACGCTGGGCAACGCGCCGGATGCGTTCGGGCAGACCTGGCATCTGCCGTGCTGCGACGACCGGCCGACCTACCGGGAGTTTGTCGCGATGGCCAGCGAAGCCTTTGGCCGGAAACCAGCCTATACGGTGGTCGGGAAATGGGCCTTTGCAGCCGCCGGGATTTTCTCGAAGCCCGTGCGCGAGCTCAAGGAACTCCTGCCCCGCTACGAGCAGGACAATCTCTTCGATTCCACGAAGTTCAAGCACCGATTCCCCGAGTTTCAGGTGACATCCTATCGGGACGGCCTTGAGCTGATTCGACGGGAGTGGGCGGAGTAAACCGCCACGGGAATCGTGGAAGCCGGCTGGCTCGAATGGATGCGGGCACGTCGTCGGAAGGGTTGCGACAACGCGGAGCGGATGCTGCCCGACACCACCGTGCTCGATCCGGCAGACTGCCCGACCATCGAGCGCCTCCCGAATGACGATCGGTGTCTTGAAGGATGCGGCAGATGCGGCGCGCCCGTGCTTCGCCCCCGCCGGCATCCTCGCGACGTTGCCTGGCTGCATGCGCCCTGACCGGCAAAGGCAGGCACTGACAGATTCGACAGGGGCGCCGCGATACCGCTTCCGCCCGCCCCGCGACATCGGCACAATGCCGGTCATGCGCCAAGACAACGCCTTCGTCTACCCGTCCGCCGGCCCCGTCGGCCGCCTCGCCAACCGGCTCGTCGCGAGCCGCCCGCTGCTGCGCGCACGCCGCGCGCTGCTGTCGCGGCTGCCGTTCCTGCAACTCGCGAGCGAAGTCGAGAACGTCGTGTACTGCACGTGGCTGGTCGATGTCGCCGCCGTCGCGCACCTGGTGCCGCGCGGCGTCACGCTCGCGAGCCGCGACGGCCGCACGCCGTTCACGATCCTCACCTACGCGCACCGCCATTTCGGCCCGCGTATCGCGGGCCCGCTGCGACGCGTGTTCCCGTCGCCGCTGCAAAGCAACTGGCGGCTCTACGTCGATGCGCTGCCGGGTGGCGTACCGGCCGACCGTACGGTACTGTTCGTGAAGAACGTGTTCGATCATCCGCTCTATGCGCTCGGCAGCCGGCTCTTCAGCGACGCGTTGCCATCGCATCTTGCTGCGCGCTTTACGCATGCCGTCCAGGATGGGCAGTATCGAACGCGGCTATCCGGCGGCACCGGAAGCGCACCCGATTTCCACTGCTCGGCGGCCGTGTCGGACGACTACACACTCCCCGCGGCGTTCGCGCCGTTCTTCGGAAGCTGGCGCGACGCCGTCGCTTACCTGTCGCTGCAACACGCGGCCGTCGCGCATGTCGCGGACTGCGACCGCCTCGCCCACGCGTCGATCGACCTGCCGATCGACATCGATGCCGTCCGGCCGCTGCAACCGGTCGAACCGGTCGGCAGCGGCGCGTTCCTCGCACGCATCGGCGCGACCGGCGAACCGCTGTGCTTCGTCGTGCCGGATGTCGCGTTTCGCGTGTTGTCGGAGCGGGTGTTGTAACGCGCGGCTCAACCCGCGCGCCACGCGCGTGCGGGTTCATCCGCGCCACTTTCGTCCGCAATCCGCCCGATGTAATCCCGCACGAACTGCGCGGCGATCCGCCCCGACCGCGCACCGCGTTCCAGCGCCCACTGCAGCGCCGGTTCGCGCGCCGCGCGGATCTGCTCCGCATCGAACCCGGCTTCGACGAGCCGGCTTTCTACGACCGCCAGATACGCATCCTGCGTGAACCCGTAGAACGTCACCCAGATCCCGAAGCGTTCGGACAACGAGATCTTCTCCTCCACCGCGTCGCCCGGATGCAGCTCGCCGTTTTCCGCGCGCGACACGTTCGCGTTGTCGCTCGCCTGCTCGGGCATCAGGTGGCGACGATTCGACGTCGCGTACACGAGCACGTTCGACAGGTCGCTCGCGACGGAGCCGTCGAGCACCGTCTTCAGTTCCTTGTACCCGGTCTCGCCGGCCTCGAACGACAGGTCGTCGCAGAACACGATGTACCGCTCGGGCCGCGCACGCACCAGCTCGACGATCGCCGGCAGATCGCTCAGCCGTTCCTTGCCGACCTCGATCAGCCGCAGCCCGTGCGGCGCGAACGCGTGCAGGCACGCCTTCACAATCGACGACTTCCCGGTGCCGCGCGCGCCGGTCAACAGCACGTGATTGGCCGCGAACCCGCGCACGAACTGCCGCGTGTTACGTTCGACGATCGCCACCTGTCGCTCGACGTTACGCAGCGCATCGAACGCGATGAGCGCGGGTGCCGCAACCGGTTCGAGCAGCGCCGCTCGCGACCCGCCGTCGAATCCGCGCCAGCGGAATGCAACCGCCGCGTCGAAATCGACGGGCGCCGGCCGGCCAGTGCCCGCCAGCGCTTCGAGCGCGGTTGCGATCCGCTCGAGCTGATGCGCGAGCGTCGGGCCCTCCACGGATGCGTGAGCGGCCGGCAGTGCGGCCATCAGGTTCTGCATGTCTCGATCGCCACTCATTGCCGCACTCCTTGCGAAGCACTCGCCTGAAACGGAAACCGCTGCGCGATCGCCACGCCGACGAGCGCGACGCCGCCGCCGATCAGGTGATACAGCCGCAGCGATTCGCCGAGCAGCACGATCGCGCCGCCGGCCGTCATCACCGGCAGCAGGTTCATGAACATCGCGCAGCGGCTCGGGCCGAGCAGCCGCACGCCCTGCATCCACAGGTACGGCAGCACGACCGACGCCAGCACGCCGGCATACAGGATCAGCGGCACGCTCGCGCGGGTCGGCCACGCCGCCTGCGCGGGCAGGCGCAGCAGCATCGGCACCATGAAGACGAGCGCGGCGAGCGCCTGCACGTAGGTCGACTGCCACGCCGGCAGCGCGCCGATGCGCCAGCGCTTGAGCAGCACGCCGTACAGCGCATACGCGGCCGACGCGGCCAGCATCAGCAGGTCGCCCGCATGCACGCCGCGCGCGGCGATCGTCGTCGGGTGCCCCTCGGCGATCAGGTAGACGACGCCCGCGAGCGACAGCACCCCGCCGCCGATCATGCCGGCTCCCGGCGGATCGCCGAGCAGCAGCGAGCTGAGCGCCATCGTCATCAGCGGCACGAGCGCCGTGATGATCGCCATGTTGGTCGCGCTCGTCGTTTTCGCGGCCTCGTAGGACAGGCTCTGGAACAGCGCCATCGCGAGAAAACCGAGCACCGCGAGCTTCGGCAGGTGCGCGACGAGCGCCGCGCGGTTGCGCCACGCGGGGCGCAGCGTGAACACGCTCATCAGCGCGACGGCGAGCAGCAGCCGGTAGAACGTGATCGCCGACGGGTCGATCGTCGATGCCGACAGCTTCGACACGACCACGTTGCCGGCCCACAGCGCGATCGCGCAGAAGGGAAACAGAAAAGGAGGCTTGTTCATCGCGTTTGACGGATTAATATCGTGGCAGGGTGCGGGCGTGAATCGGAACGCCATCGTGCCCGCCCGCCCAACTGCCTGTCTCACGCCAAAATGTCAGGACTTGTCGCCAATCGGACACTCGAGCCCACCCCGCCGCTTGCGCACCTGCGCTATGAATCGACGCCGATGCCCGTGTCGGCGATGGCGGCGGCGTACCCGCACGGCACGTCGATCCCGACGCACAGCCATCGCCGCGCGCAACTGCTCTATGCGATCGAGGGCGTGATGCACGTGCAGTCCGAAGGCGCGTCGTGGGTCGTGCCGCCCACGCGCGGCGTGTGGCTCGAAGCCGGCCTCGACCACACGGTGCAGATGAGCGGCGACGTGCAGATGCGCACCGTGTTCGTCGAACCGGGCACGGTCGAGCACCTGCCCGCGCGCAGTTGCGTGGTGGAAGTGCATCCGCTGCTGCGCGAGCTGATCCTCGCCGCGGTCGACGTGCCGCTCGACTACGCACCGGGCTCACGCCACGACCACCTGATGCACCTGCTGCTCGCCGAGGTGACGGTCGCGCCGCTGCTGCCGCTGTACCTGCCGTGGCCGCACGACGCACGGCTGCGGACGATCTGCGACTCGCTCGTCGCCGCGCCCGACGATCCGCGCACGATCGCCGAATGGGCCGACCGGCTCGGCCTGTCGGTCCGTACGCTGCATCGCGCGTTCCGGCGCGAGACGGGGCTCAGCTTCCGCCGCTGGCGGGAGCAGGCGCGGCTGCTGCTCGCGCTCAAGCGCCTCGCGCACGGCGAGAAGGTGCTGACCGTCGCGATGGATCACGGCTACAGCAGCCAGAGCGCGTTCTCGGCGATGTTCAAGCGGCATTTCGGCGTGTCGCCGTCGGCGTTTTACGCGTAGCGCGCGGCCGTGCGCGGCGGGGGCGCTACCGCGCCGCGATCCCCGCGATGAAGAACACGCACGCGGCGGCCGAGGCGACCGTGCGCACGTGATTCCACCTCGTCCAGTCGTGCACGTAGCGCGTCCACAGCGCGGCGCCGGGCGCGGTCGACGGATCGGCCGCGGCGAGCGCATCGTTGAGCGGCACGTTGACGGCCATCGTCACCGCGAACATGCCGAACACGTACAGCACGCCGCCCGCGAGCGCGGCCATCGCCCCCGGCTGGCCGCGATCGAGCAGCGCGATCACGACCAGTGCCAGCGCCATCAGCGTCGTGACGAGGAACAGCGGCATGAACGGCGAACGCACGATGTCGACGTTGATCGCGTTCATCGCGGCCACGCCGGCATGCGGCGCGATCCGTCCGAGCGACGTCATCACGAACGCCGAAAACGCGAAGTACACGCCGGCCATCAGCCCGCAGCCGATGGCCGAGCCCCACAGCAGGACGGGCGTCACGAACGCGATCATGATCGTGCGCTCCACACGCCGGTCGCGGCCGTCGCGCGCGCATAGTCGGCGAAGTCGCGTGCCGGCCGCCCGAGCGTCGCTTCGATGCCGTGCGTCACCGCGCTGTTGCGCCCGTCGAGCACCACGCCGAACAGATCGTCGAGCAGCGCGGCGACCGGCTCCGGTACGCCGGCCTCGCGCAATCCGGCCACGAATGCATCGGCCGGAATCTCGCGATAGACGACCGGCCGGCCGGCGGCCCGCGCGATTTCGCCGACCGCTTCGGCGAACGTCAGCGCGCGCGGGCCCGTGACCTCGATCACGCGGTTCGCGACGCGCGCATCGGTGAGTGCGGCCACCGCAACGTCCGCGATGTCGTCCGCATCGACGAACGGTTCGCGCACCGCACCGGCCGGCAGCGCGACTTCGCCGGCCAGCACGCCGTCGATCAGGTAGCCCTCGGAGAAGTTCTGGTTGAACCAGCTCGCGCGCACCACGCCCCAGCCCACGCCCGACGCCTGCAGCGCGGCCTCCGCGGCCTGCGCGCGCGGCTCGCCGCGCCCGGACAGCAGCACGACGCGCTCGACGCCGCTTTCCCGCGCCAGCCGCGCGAACGCGGCGATCGCGTCCACCGCGCCCACGACCGCCAGATCGGGCTGGTAGGTCACGTACGCGGCCGACACGCCCGCGAGCGCGGCGGGCCACGTCTCGGGCGCCGTCCAGTCGAAGCGGACGGCCGACGTGCGCGACACGGGCCGGGTCGCGATGCCGCGCGCGCGCAGCCGTGCATCGACGCGGGCGCCTGTCTTGCCCGAACCGCCGACGATGAGGGTAGGAAGTGCCGACATGACCGTCTCCTTTGACCAAAATGCGAGAATGTCTCGCGTTTCGAAAACACGATAGACTCTCGCATTAGCAACGTCAAGTTTTTCCGGAGGCGGCATGGGCCGACAAAAATCGGGGCAAAACGACCAGCCCGAGGCGGCGGCAGCGGATGCGCCGGCGCGCGCGCGGCTGGTACCGACGCAGCAGCGCAGCCGCGAGCGGTTCGAGCGCATTCTCGCGAGCGCGTCGGAGGTGATGATCGAGAAAGGCTGCGACGCGTTCCGGATGAGCGACATCGTCGAGCGCACGGGCATCTCGTTCGGTTCGCTGTACCAGTACTTCCCGGACAAGGCGGCCGTGATCGGCACGCTCGCGGAGCGCTACAACGAAGCCGGGCACGACTGCGTGCGGCGCGATCTCGCCGCGATGAAGTCGCTCGACGACCTGCACGCCACGCTCGCCCGCATCACGGACAGCTATTACCGGATGTTCGTCGACGAGCCGCTGATGCGCGACATCTGGCGGGCCACGCAGGCCGACCGCGCACTGCAGGCGCTCGACCGGGCGGACGGTGAGTTTCTGGCGGGGTTGTTGGCGGATGCGCTGCGGGAACTCGCACCGGCGGTGCCCGACGTGCAATTGGCGGCGTTCTCGGAATTGACGATGGTGTTGATCGCCGCGGCGGTGCGACATGCGATCGAGTTGCCGCCGAAGGCGGCGCGCAGGATTCTCGCGATGTTCAAGCAAACATTGCCGGAAAATCTTTCCGTGCTCGACAGCTAGGCCGCGCACGAATTTCATAACCGGGAAATTCCCATTCCCCGCTCGTTATTGAATATTCGCCAATATAATTACAAGAATCCCCAAGGGTGCAGCGCGAGACCGCGGCGCCTGCATTCCTGATTCCCCATTCAAACTGCCTCAAAGCTCCGCTACGCTCGAAAGCGCGGGGCATTCTTTTTTGCGCAGCGCAATCCGCTTCATGACGCGACGTACGTTTCGCGCCGATGAACTCCGCGGCGCTTTATTCAGCATTGCGGCAGCCAGGCTCCGTCCGAGTCAACAAATCGCCAGATGATTTACTGGAACAGATTAATTAAAAAATGACGATGATCAATGGAATCGATTTCAATCGATAACCACAATCACCCTTCTATTCTTCCATTTACTTTTCAATATTTATTCCGTTAAGCTTGCGCCAATATTTTTTTGACACCGACCAGATTGATCGATGAATTTCAAATCCGGGCGCATTTGAATTAAACCGATCGATTATTGTTTATTTTGAAAATCAAATGAGACGATATCACTCCACCGAAACCGGCCAGCCTTCATCCGGTTGACCCGGCGCGCCGTGCGTCGCTCGGCGGCAGATGCCTGCCGCCCCGACCACATCTCTTTGGCATCGCGGCTCAGGCTGCGCGGGCCGCGCCCGGTCATGGCGCACGGCCCGCGCGGCACCGCACTGCTATCACGAACTTCGAACTCACACTCTTGCGAGCGCTGACGATGGACGACTTTTGCCGCGCGAATTTGCCCCCTGCCGAGGATTGGCCGACGTTCGTCTTGGAATTGCCGGGGCTGCAGTTTCCGCCGTTTCTCAATTGCGCCGCCGCGCTGCTGGATACCGCCGTCGACGAGCGCGGCTGGGGCGATCGGGTGGCGATCACGACCGGGTCGGGCATCACATGGTCGTATCGCGAATTGCGCGATGCCGCCAACCGGATCGCCAACCTGCTCGTCCATGACGGCGGCCTCGTGGCCGGCAATCGGGTGCTGCTGCACGGCGCGAATCACCCGATGCTGGCCGCCGCGTGGTTCGGCGTGGTCAAGGCCGGCGGCGTCGCCGTCACAACGATGCCGAAGCTGCGCGCGGGAGAACTGTCGACCATCATCGGGCGGGCCCGGGTCACGCACGTGATCTGCGAAGCCGGGTTGTCCGCCGAACTCGACGCGGCGATGGCGAGCCTGCAGTGGCGCGGCGACGTTCGACGCTACGACACGGACGACACGCATCCGCACGCGCGCTGGCTCGACGGCCATTCGGCGGCATTCGCGGCCGCCGAAACACGCGCGGACGATCCCTGCCTGATCGCGTTCACGTCGGGAACGACCGGCGAACCGAAGGCAACCGTCCATTTTCATCGCGATGTGATGGCGGCCTGCCACTGCTTTCCGCAGCACGTGCTCCGGCCCACGGCCGATGACGTCTTCTGCGGATCGCCGCCGCTCGCGTTCACGTTCGGCCTCGGCGCGCTGCTGCTGTTTCCGGTCAGCGTCGGCGCAAGCGTCGTGCTGTTGCCGAAAGCGGGCCCGGAACAGCTGCTGGCCGCCGTCGAACGGCATCGGGTCAGCATCCTGTTTACGGCGCCGGCGGCCTATCGGGCCATGCTCGATCATCTCGACCAGCGCGGCCCGTGCGACATCTCGTCCCTGCGCAAATGCGTGTCGGCGGGCGAGGCGCTGCCGCCATGGACGCGCGATGCGTGGCAGATCCGCACCGGCCTGCACCTGATCGACGGCATCGGATCGACCGAGATGCTGCACATCTTCGCGTCGACCGGCGATACCGGCACGAAGGACGGCGCGATCGGCAAGGCGGTGCCCGGTTACCGCGTTGCCGTCGTGGACGAGCACGGCCAGTGCCTGCCGCCCTACGAGATCGGCTACCTGGCCGTGCAGGGGCCGACCGGATGCCGCTACCTGAACGACACGCGACAACGCGACTACGTCAAGCACGGCTGGAACCTGACGGGCGACAGCGCCTACCTGGACGAGGACGGCTACCTGTTCTACCAGGCACGCGCGGACGACATGATCATCACCTCCGGCTACACGGTGTCGCCCGGCGAAGTGGAGCAGGCGCTGCTGCGCCATCCGGATATCGCCGAATGCGGCGTCGTCGGGCACGTCGACGAACGGGGCGGCACGCTCATCTGCGCGCACGTGGTGCTGCGCCCGGGCGTCGACGGCTCGGATGCGTTGACGACGCAGCTTCAGCAGCACGTGAAAAGCGTGATTGCGCCATACAAGTGCCCGCATCGCGTGGCCTATCACGCCGCCGGTTTGCCGCGCAACGAGTCGGGCAAATTGCGACGTGCCGTGCTCCGGCAGGCCGGTCATGGCACGGCGCGTTCCCTGAATCAAGCAGTCCAAAGCGAAGAAATCCTATGAAAATTCTCGGCGCCGCGGCGGCCATTCCGGCCCCCGCGACCACCGCGCAATCCTGCGCGAACGACTACGCGATCAAGGCGGCCAGGCAGGCACTGCAACAAGCCGGTTGCCTGCCGTCGGAACTGGATCTGATCGTCAGCCTGTCGATCTCCCCCAGCCGGATGGCGGACGCGCCGTCGATCGCGGGCCCGCGGCTGGCGCACCCCGTACAGCGCGACCTGCGTGCGCGACATGCGGCCGTGTTCGACCTGCTCGATGCGGACTGGACGCTCGCACTCGATCTCGCGCAAAGCCATTGCCGGCAGCTCGGCTATCGGCGCGCGCTCGTCGTTCGCGCGGAAGCGCTCGCGGACGTCGAGCAGGTGGCCGAGAGCGGCTTCGCCGACGGCGCGGGCGCGATCGTGCTGACGCCGTCCGGCCATGACCGCGCTTATGCGAGCCGCTACGCGGATCTCGATTCCCCGCCGTTCGCGACGCTCGACGCGCTCGCGCCCCGGCGCGTGAACGGCAGGCTGTCGCTGGCCCGCTTCGAAAGCCGGTTCGATCGCGCCACCGGCCGCTTCGACGCCGAACCGGCCAATGCGGGCGCCGCGGTCAACGCAATGCTCGACGCGGCGCAAAGCCGCATCGACCGGCGTGCCGCCACGCTGTTCTGCGAATCGTGGCTGGGCGGATGGCCGTCGATCACCACCGGCGCGCGGGATGCTTTCCGCGTCGACGTCGTCACCGGTGCGGCGGAGATTCCGAACCCGTTCCAACTGCCCGCGTGGCTCGCGTCGCGCGTCGCAGATTCGATTTCGTTGCGTGACGATGAACGGACGGTGATCGCCATGACACTGGATCCGTTCCGGCCGCGCATCGCTTGCAGCACGATGGAGGTCTGACGGTGCACAACGTCCGAATCGCAAGTCTCGCCTGCCGCCTGCCGGCCCGCCAGGTACCCAACGACGATCCCGTCTTCGCGGGCGTCGAGCCCATTCCGGCGGAATGGTGGCAATTCTGGGGCATCGAATCGCGCCACATGATCGACCCCGATGCCGGCGAATCCGAACTCGCGCTGGCCGAGCGCACGGCCCGCGACGCCCTCGCGCGTGCCGGCGTGGAACCCGCCGAACTCGACCTGGTGCTGTTCAACATGACGTCGCCGTTCGTGTCGCTCGCCGACGGCCGGCGCCGGTTCGCGCCGCGGCTCTCGCGCGCGCTGCGCGACCGGCTCGGCGCCACGCGCGCGCTCGATGCCGATATCGAGATGGAATGCGCGAGCTTCGTGCTGCAACTGCAGCTCGCCGCCAACCTCATCAAGCAGGGGCGCGTGAAACGGGCGCTGGTGTGCTCGTCGGAGCGCATGTCGGCGGTGGTCGACTACACGAGCAAGTCGTCGACGAACTTCGGCGACGGCGCGGCCGCGGCCGTGCTCGTCGCGGAGCCGGCCGACCCCGACGGCGCCGACTGGCTGGATGCCGCGTATCACAGCGACGCCACCCGCTACGACCTCGTGACGATGCAGTGGCGCAATGCGCAGGCCGCGGCCGACGACGACGCGGAAACCGGCGCCGACAACCCGTTCGGCGTGTATTTCACGCTCAAGCCCGAAGCGCAGGAGGCGATCTCGCGCTTCATGCCGGTGGCGATTCCCGACATCGTCGAGCGCCTGCTGCACCGGAGCGGCACCGGCATCGCCGACGTCGATGCGATGGTGTTCCACCAGCCGTCGGCGCTGCTCGTGCGCTCATGGGCGCAGCGGCTCGGGCTCAGGCCCGATCAGTACGTGATTCGCGTGGCCGATTGCGCGTGCCTCGTGTCGGCCGCGGTGCCGTTCGCGCTGGCCGAGTCGATCCGGCAGGGCGTGATCCGGCCGGGATCCAAGGTCGTGATTGCCGGCGCGGGCGCGGGCTGGGGCTTCGGCGCGCAATTGTGGCGCTGGGGCGAAACCGTCGTGTCCGATGCGGGCGGCGCCGTCGCCGTCGTGACGGAACAGGAGGGTCACGCATGAGCGCCCGTCTCGTCATCGCCGGGTTCGGCCATGCGCTGCCCGAGCGAATCGTCGGCAACGACGAAGTCGCCGGCATGATCGACACCAGCGACGCGTTCATTCGCGAACGCACCGGTGTCGTCGCGCGACGTTATCTCGCCCCCGATCAGCATCTGGCGGACCTCGCCTGCCCGGCCGCGGAACGCGCAATGGCCAACGCGGGCGTCACGGCGCACGACGTCGACCTGCTGATCGTCAACACGCTGTCGCCCGATCATCACGACCCGTCGCAGGCGTGCTACATCCAGCCCCGGCTCGGCTTGCGGGAAGTGCCGTGCTTCGACATCCGCGCGCAATGCAGCGGCGGGCTCTACGGGCTCGAGATCGCGCGCCACTTCCTCGCGAGCGGCCTGTATCGCAACGTGCTGCTGGTCTGCGCCGAGGCGCTGTCGCGGCGCATCGACACGAGCAACGCCGGGCGCAACCTGTCGATCCTGCTGAGCGACGGCGCCGCCGCGCTGCTGCTGCAGGCGACGGACGAGCCGGCGCGCGGGCTGATCGACCTGACGCTCGGCGCCGACGGCACCCAGTTCGACCTGCTCGCCACCGAGGCGCCCGGCGCGCGACGCCCGCGCTTCATCGACGCGGACGACATCGCGGCCGGCCGCCACCACTTCCGGATGAAAGGCGCGCCGATGTTCGAGGACGCGACGCGCCGCATCGTCGACGCGTGCCGCCAGATGCTCGACAAGCACCGGCTGACGATCGGCGATATCGGCCTGGTCGTGCCGCACCAGCCGAACCTGCGCATCCTCGACGCGGTCATCGAGCGGCTCGGGCTGCCCCGCGAGCGCTGCATGATCTCCGTCGACCAACTGGGCAACATGGCGAGCGCGGCGTTTCCGGTCGCGCTCTCCCTCGCCCACGAGCAAGGCCGCATGCCGGCCGGCCAGCTCAATCTCCTCGTGACCTACGGCGCGGGCGCGACATGGGCCTGTGCGCTCTATCGGAGCTGAACGACATGCTGAACGCTTCCCCCGGGTGGATCGAGCCGCGGCTGGCGCTGATCGGCACCGCCGACGTGCCGCTGTACGTGATCGTCAACGACGAGGCCGCGACGCTGATCGAGGGCGGCCTGAGCGGCATGACGGCGCTCGTATGGCAGCAGCTTCATGATCTGCTGCGCGACTTCGGCGGCATCCGGCATTTGCGCTACTGGCTGATCACCCACTCGCACTATGACCATTGCAGCCTGCTGATGACGCTCAAGTCGCGCATGCCGTGGCTCCATGTATCCGGTTCGCCCGACGCGTTCGATGCGTTCCAGAGCCCGTCGGCCTGCCGCACCATCCGCCAGCTCGACGAGCACGCGTCTCGGTCGTGGGAACCCGCTGCCGGCGCCGATTTCACCGAGTTGGCCGACTTGCCGTTCTACCCGGTCAACCCGGGCGCGCAACTCGATATCGGCGACGGGATGCAGATTCGCACGATCGCGCTGCCGGGCCACAGCCGCTGCCAGTTCGGCTACTACTGCCCGCAGCTGGACATCGGTTTCGTGTCGGATGCGCTCGGCGAGTTTCAGGACGCCACCCACTGGCTGCCGCTGGTCTTTCAGGACCTGTTTGCGTACCGGCACTCGCTGGACGTCATCGAACAGCTGCATGCACCGCGGCTCGCCCTGGGGCACCACGGCATCCTCACCGGCGAGCTCGCCCGGTCGGCCGCACGGCATGCGCGCGCGTGCCTCGATGCACGCGAGGCCGACGCACGCGCGGTTCGCGGCAACGCCGCCGCCACGCAGGCACTGGCCCACCAGTGGACGGCCCGTTACGCGGCAAGAAGCGAAAAGGTCGTGCCGCGTTTCCTGCATCTCAAAAGCATGACGCACATGATCGACCTGTTCCATCGCGCCGAATAGCCGTATCCGGATGTCCGCCGCGGCAACGCACGGGCGCCGGCCGGTGCGAGGCCCCTGCTCGCTGTTTTCATTCCTCTTCCGACGACATCATGACCACTGCGACCTTGCCGACTACGCTTGGCGAATTGCTTCAGAACCGCGCCGCCACACGCGGCGACCACACCGCCTACGTGTTCCTGAGCGGGCCGCCCGAGCAGGAACGGGCCGAATCGATGACCTTCTCCGAGCTCGACGTGCGCGCCCGCCGGGTCGCCGCGCTGCTGCGGCAGAACGCGGTCGAAGTCGGCGACCGCGTGCTGCTGCTGTGCCGGCCGGGCCTCGATTACGTCGGCGCCTTCATGGGGTGCCTGTATGCGGGCGCGATCGCGGTGCCGGCCTACCCGCCGCGCAACAGGCAGCATATGGTGCGGATCGCCGGCATCGTCGACAACGCGGGCGCCGACACGATCCTGTGCTCGGCCGAGGACCACGCGCGCTGCTCGACCTGGCTCGCCGATACCGACGCGTCCGGCAGCACGCTGCTCGACGTCGGCGGCGCGCAGGCGCTGGCTCCGGTGGATTCGCCCGCCGGCGTGCAGCCGTCCCACATCGCGTTTCTGCAATACACGTCGGGAACGACGGGCACACCGAAAGGTGTGATGGTGAGTCACGCAAACCTGATCCACAACCTGGGGCTGATACGCGAATGGCTTGCGTATGACGAGTCGAGCACGATCGTCAGCTGGCTGCCGCCGTATCACGACATGGGCCTGATCGGGGTGATCCTGACGTCGCTGTACGGCGGCTTCCGCGGCGTGCTGATGGCCCCGGAACGGTTCATCCAGCATCCGTACCTGTGGCTGCGCGCGATCAGCCAGTACCGCGCGGACCTGACGGGCGCGCCCGATTTCGCGTACCGGATGTGCGGCCGGCGAATCTCCGACGAACAGCTGGCGACGCTCGACCTGTCGTGCCTGCGGGCCGCGTACAACGGCGCCGAGTCGGTGCGTGCCAGCACGCTGACGGATTTCTCGCAGCGCTTCGCGGCAGCGGGCTTCGCCGCCGACGGGTTCCTGCCGTGCTACGGGCTCGCGGAGGGCACGCTGTACGTCGCCGGCCGCACGGGACAGCACCCGGTCCGCACGCTGTGCGTCGACCAGGCCGCGCTCCAGCGGCAATCGGTGGTGTTGCGCAACGAGACCCTCGGCGTGTCGCCGCAGCCGCTGGACCGCCCGGGCGAGCGGGTTCTGGTCGGCGTGGGCCGCACCGACGGCGAACAGCAGGTGATCGTGCGCGACCTGGAGACCAACGCGCGATGCGACGACCGGACCATCGGCGAAATCTGCGTGGCCGGCCCGAGCGTCGCCGCCGGCTACTGGCGGCTGGACGAGCAGACGCATTCGACCTTCCGGCACACGCTGGCCGGCGACCGGGACCAGGCATTCATGCGCACCGGCGATCTCGGCTTCATTCTGGATGACGAACTGTACGTGACCGGCCGGCTCAAGGACATGGTGATCCTCGCCGGCCGCAACTACTACTCGGAAGACATCGAATACGCGCTGATCGTCGGCGTGCCGGAACTGGTGCCGAACGGCTGCGCGGCCTTCATGGACGACCAGGCCGACGCGGAGCGCCTGATCGTCGTGGCCGAAGTCGAGCGCACGCAACGCAAGGGCAATCTCGACAGCTTCATCGAAGCGATTCGCCAGGCGATCTGGAACCGCCTCGACATCGGGCCGAGCAGGATCGTGCTGGTGTCGCCCGGCAGCGTGCCGAAGACGTCGAGCGGCAAGGTGCGCCGCAGCACGTGCCGCACGCAGTTGCACGACGGCGCGCTGACGATCCTCGCACAGTGGGACGTCGACGCCGGCACGCAAACGCCGGCGCCCGATCGCGGGCAGCCCGCGCGCCCGGCCGCCGGTGTCGACCAGCCGGCGGCCAACGATCGCCGGCGCGACGACGGCGCCACCGTCGACGAACTGAACGACTGGCTCAGGCACTACGCCCGCACGCGGATCGATTCGCGCACCATCGACGAGCGACGCACCATACCGCCGCACGTCGTGCTCGATTTCGGCAACCGGGGCCTGCTCGGCATGCCGATCGACCGTTCGCATGGCGGGCTCGGGCTCGGCCACCGCGACATGGCGCGCGTGTTTGCGCAACTGGCCGCGATCGATTCGACGCTGGCTTTTTTCGTCGCCCTGAACAATACGCTCGGCATAGTGCCGATCATGCAGCACGCGCAACCAACGTTGCGCGACGAATTGCTACCGAGCCTCGCGAGCGGCCGGATGCTCGCCGCATTCGCGATCACGGAGCCGGCCGCGGGCTCGCATGTCCGCGCGATCGCGTCCCGCGCGCAGCGCACCGCGTCCGGCGACTGGCTGGTCAGCGGCACCAAGCGCTGGAGCGGCTCGTCCGCGTGGGCGGGGATCATCAACGTGTTCGCGAAGCAGGCCGACGGCACGGGAATGGTCGGCCTGGCGGTGCG
The DNA here is from genome assembly GCF_001043615.1 of Burkholderia sp. LK4. NCBI lineage: Bacteria > Pseudomonadati > Pseudomonadota > Betaproteobacteria > Burkholderiales > Burkholderiaceae > Burkholderia > Burkholderia sp. LK4. The sequence goes on along the minus strand of NZ_LDUL01000107.1, from coordinate 7,454 downwards.
ACCCGGCACGCCGGGCGTGCGGATCGGCGCCGAGGAGCTGACGATGGGCGTGCGCGGCATGATCCAGAATTCGCTCCATCTGGATCGGGCACGGATCGGCGACGCATGCCGGCTCGGCGACATCGGCCAGGGCCTGTCCGTGGCGCAGCACGCGATGAACATCGCGCGCCTCGGCATCGCCGCCGTCAGCGTGGGCGGAATGAAGCGCTGTGCGCAGCTGATGCATCGCTACGGGGCGCGGCGCGAGGTCGCCACCGGGCTCCTGCTGGACAATCCGCTGAGCCGCCTGCGCCTGGGCGAGCTGCGGGACCGCATCGACGGGCTCGACGCGCTGGTCGAGCACCTGGCCACCGAGCTGGACCTCGGCGTCGCGCTGCCTGAAGACTGCCTGCTGATCGCGAAGATTCTCGGCTCCGAGCTGCTGTCGCAATCCGCCGACGAGCTGATGCAGTTCCTGGGCGGCCGCGGTTACATCGAAACTAACTTCGCGCCGCAGATCTTCCGCGACGCGCGCCTGACCCGCATCTTCGAGGGGCCGACCGAAACGCTGCTGGTTCACCTCGGCAGCCGTCTGCTGAACGGAAGCGACGAGCTTCCGCGTTATCTGGAAAGCGCGCTGGGCGCCGGCGTGCTGGCCACGGAGCTGCGCGAGCTCGGCGCCCGGCTGTCGCAGGACGGGCTCGCGAATGCGGCGAAACTCGGCGGCGCCGCGCATGCCGCCGTCTGGGTCAATTACTGGCTCGGCACGGTCGCGCAATGGGGACTGCTGCTCGCGGTGACCGAACGTGCGGCTGCGCAGCAGCGCGTCGGTGACGGCGCGCTGCGCTGGGCGCAGCGCCGGTACGAACTCGCGATCGAGGCGGCGCAGCGGCAGGTCGGCCTGCGATCCGCGCTGACCACGTCGGCGCAATTGAACGACTGGGCCGCGCAGATCGGGCTCGAGATCGGCGCGATCGAGCAAACGGTCCCTGGCGCAAGCCAGCTCGTCGATCCGTTGCTGGACGCCAATCCCGGCGAGCACGCGGCCGCCGGCATGCCCGACACCCCCGACGCGCCCGACACGCCGGCGGGCGAAGACGCCGGTCCGGCGCCGGCCCCGATCGCGGGCGAGCCGACGAGCCTGCTCGATCGCCAGCAGGTTCATGCCGTCGAACAATGGCTCATCGCGTGGCTGGGCGAGCGCCTCAAGCACCGCAAGCTTCGCTTGACGCGCGAGTCGACGTTCGCCGAGATCGGCTTCGACTCGATCCTCGCCGTCGAAATGACGATCGTATTCAGCGAGGCGTTCAGCGTGAGCGTCGATCCGTCCGCGGTCTGGGACTACCCGTCCATTCGCGCGCTGGCCGCCCATCTCGCGCCCCGTACTCGCGGCACCACGCCGGCGCCGGTCGTGGCGCACGCCGATCCGGATGCCCCTTCATCCGATGCAGCCCAACCTTCGATCCTGTGAGACCGTCCAACATGCACGCCCGATACGCCCGATACGACCTTGGTGATTCCACCACCGCGCTGGCCCGGCAGCTCGAACACTATCTCGACGCCTATCCCGACGAAACGCGCACGTTGCTCGGCCTGCCGGCCGGCGCCGCGATCGGCGTCGAGGTGCTCGACGAGGAACTGCCCGTCAGGCTCGAACAACACACGCATGCGGCCACGCTGCGCATCGGCCGGCACGACGCACAGCGCGTGATGGCCTACACGCGCAGTTGCAACTGGGCCAACGGCATCGTGCTGGTGCCGACGCTGGCGCGCCTGGTGTTTGCCGGCGCGTTCGACGGCCTGCGGGCCGGAGCGCCCCGCGCGATGCGCGCGTTCGCGGCGTCCCGCCAGCCCGACCCGACCCGTAACCTCGGGATTCTGTGGGGCGCGTTCAACCTGCTGAGCCTGGCCGGCTGGCTGACCCTCGATCGCGGCGACGAAGACGCCGACTATGCGCTCACGCCCGCCGGCGAATATGTCGTCGCGTGCGTCGAGCACGCCCGGCCGCTGTTCGGGCAACTGGCCGATGCAACGTCGGTGCTCCAGCATCTGCACGCACTGTGTCATCGAACGCGCGTGGCGGCCGAGGACAGCCTGCTGTATGCGCGGCTCGTGCGGGCGTGCGTAGCGGGCTGGCCGGAGCTTGCGCCTCCGGCCACCGACCTGGAGCGCCAGGCGAACGGACAGCTGCGCACGGCGATGGACGGCCTGCTGCTGGGCCCGACCTGGGTCGCGCTCGACATGCCGGTGTTCGACAGGCAGCCGGATGGCCAGTACGCGCAGTCGGCGCCCGGCATCCTCGGCAAGATCGTCGAGCAGCCCGGCGGGGTCGCGGTGGGCGCCTGGACACAGGCGGACCCTGTCGTCCTGGACGCGGCATGGGCGCTGATGGGCAAGTTCGGCATGGTGGAAATCGACCAGGGAAAGGTGCGGCTCACCGAGTCGGGCCGGATTCACCGTCCGATCGCCGCGCCTTATGCGGGGCTGCCCGCGTCGTATCTGCGTTCGTATGCGCTGCTCGACGAGCTCCTGTTCGGCAACCCCGATCCGCTCGATATCGACAGCGACGGCCACATCGATCGCGTGATGAACGTGTATGCGTCGAGCGGCGCCGGGTCGGGGCCGGCGTCGCAGGAAATCACGACGAAGATCCTGCGCGAGCTGTTCGACGACACGCCGCTGGATCGCCAGCCCGCCGGCATCGCCGACATGGGCTGCGGTGACGGCAGCGCGGTGAAGCGCCTGGCGGAATACGTCATCACGTCGACGCGGCGCGGCCGGCACCTCGCGGACTATCCGCTGCTCGTGATCGGCGCCGACTACAACGAATCCGCGCGCGGCCGCGCCGCCGCGACGCTATCCGCGCTGAAGGACATCCCCGGCGTGCAGGTACGCGTGATCGCCGCCGACATCTCCCAGCCCGACCGCTACGACGAAGCCGTGGCCGACAGCGGCCTGACCGTCACGCAGCCGGACGGCAGCGTGCGCCCGGCGCGACTCAGCGACCTGCTGCACACCTTCATGTTCCTGGTCCACAACCGTCGGCTGGGCGTCCGGCGCAAGGACGCCGCCGAAGCGATCCTCGAGCGCCATCTTCGCACCGTCGATCGGGCACGCCTGCGCGCGGTGATCGACCAGCACTATGCGGGGGCCCTGACGGTATCGGATCAGGAAGCGTTGCCGATCGGGCTCGAACAGATCAAGCGCGCGTTCAAGGTCGCGTACAGCGACGCGGAAGGGCTCGTTCCCGGTTACGTGGCGGCTGCGGACCTGATCGATTTCCTGACCCGCTGGAAGCCCCACGCGAAGCATGGCTTTCTCATCGTGGAAGGACATAGCCCGTGGGCGGAGAACCTGTGCGCGCGGGCGCCGGGCGGCCCGGACACGTGGTTGCGCACCGAGCAGCTTCCGTCGGTGTTCAACTGGGGCATGCATTTCGTGTCGCGCCAGTTCATGGCGCCGTTCAACGAATTCACGCTCGCGCTGACCCTGGCCGGCCTGCGCCCCGACAGCCCGATTTACGGGCGGATTCATCCGGAAGGGTTCCCGGCGCCGGACCTGCTGAGCGACTATCGGTTCTTCAGTATCGCGAACTACGTTGCCGATACCGCTGTTGCCGATTGACGGTCCGTTCGGCGCCATGCGGTACGCAGCGACGGCCGTGAATCGCATCGAGAAAACACCCCGGAGGCTGGATCAGTGCCCAGTCTCCGGGGTGCGGGTGCGCGCCGTACTGCTCGCCGGTTTCATGTATGCCCCGGATTCACACAGGGGCCTCCACGCAACCGGCGCCCGGCTCGCGCGTCAGGCGCTGTAGTCGTACACCCCGCGCCCCGTCTTGCGCCCAAGCCGCCCGGCGGTCACCATCTCGCGCAGCAGCGGGCACGCGCGATACTTCGGGTCGCCGCCATTCGGACGCGACGGACACGCCCCCGGTTGCGCCGCGCGGCCGTCATGTTGGAGACAGGGCCCCCACGGCCCCGGCCCCGACCATCCTTAACGCACCACGTTGATCCGGCCGCGCGAGTCGTCGAAGCAACCGATGCCGGGCCCGCAAGCGCGCGCGTTGATCGCGAACTCGCCGAGCTTGACGGCGCGAACCGAAAAGACCGGCTGGAACAGCACGACCCCGCCGTTCGTATAGCCCGTGAAGTTGACGACACCGAACGGCTCGGAGTAGAGCGACATGGGCACGTTCCCGATCTGCGCCGTCGATACCCACAGGTGGACCGGCAAGTCGGTGAATTGGAAGACATGGGCCAGGATCCCCGGCACGATGATCGTGATGCCCTGGTCGTTGGCGATCGCCTTCGCGGGCGCGGTCCCGCCGGCCTTCGCGGCGCGGGCGACCTCGGCCGGCATCGGGGCGGTGCTGCGGCACAGCGCGAAATCGAGAACCCGCTCGTCGATCGTCACGTCCGACTCGTCGGTCACATCGACCGCGCCGCGTTGCGCGCATTGCTGCTGCCGATGCCGCGTCGCCTCGGCCGGCTGCTCGCCGCGCACGAAGCTCACGCGGCCCGGCGCGATCTGCTTCAGCACCTGTTCGACGACGACCGTCCTGCGCGCATCGGTGGGATCCGTGGTGCGGATCGAACGATAGATCTTGGTCACGCCGGCGGCATTGCCGACCGCTTGGTAATTGACGATCTCGTCCTGAGCCGTGGCAGGCGCGACGCCGTCCGCCTGCTGTGCATGAGCGGAAAGCGCGGCAACGGCCGTCGCCACTGCGATAACCCAAGCTTTAGGTTGCATGTATCCATCCTGAAGTGAGAGAGGAAACCACGCGCCCCTCGTTGCCGACGGGCGCACACCATGGCGCCGTGGTCCGGACGAACGGACGACCGCGCCCCGCCGATTCGCGCCGGCTTTTCACGTCCTTGAAAGCGAATAGGCGAACGACATCCGCACGATCAGAAATCGTGTTTTAGTAAGTGCGATGGCAATGGATCCATTTTCAGAAAACCAGCGCGAATCTACGCAGGAACCCGAACCGCTGTTGTGCGTAAATGTCAGCCGCCCACGCGCGCCCGATTTATGCAACAACCTATTGCCGCTTTATTTTCTCTCGATTGCATTTGTGCAACCAAGATATAACATTACACACTGAAACGTCAATTTAATCGATATGAAAATATCCACGCTAATTGATTTAACTATTTGACGATTAAAATCGATTTTCGAAATAATTCAACCGGCGGACAGGATTCGGCGAGCCACTTCCATAAATGAAAAACGCGGGTGGCGAACCGCACCGGATGAACGACACCATCCGACACGACTCGCCACCCGCGTTGAAGACTTTCCAGCCTTCTGCTTACTTGCTGTAGTCGTACACCCCACGCCCCGTCTTGCGCCCCAGCCGGCCGGCCGTCACCATCTCGCGCAGCAGCGGGCACGCGCGATACTTCGGATCGCCGAAGTCCTTCACGAACACGTCCATCACCGCGAGGCACACGTCGAGGCCGACGAGGTCGGCCAGCGCGAGCGGCCCGATCGGGTGGTTCGCGCCGAGCTTCATCCCCGCGTCGATCTCCTCGGCCGACGCGATGCCTTCAGCCAGCACGAAAAACGCCTCGTTGATCATCGGCACGAGAATCCGGTTCACGACGAAGCCCGGCGAGTTACGCACGCCGATCGGCGACTTGTCGAAACGCTCGGTCAGCTCGCGCACCGCCGACGCGGTCGCTTCGCTCGTCTGCAGCCCGCGGATGATCTCGACGAGCGGCATCAGCGGCACCGGGTTGAAGAAGTGCATGCCGACGAAGCGCGCCGGATCGGCGAGCGGCGCCGCGAGCGCGGTGATCGAGATCGACGACGTGTTGGTCGCGATGATCGCGTCGGGCCGTGCGACGGCCTCGATCTGCTTCAGGATGCGCCCCTTCAGCTCGACGTTCTCGGTCGCGGCTTCGATCACGATATCGACCGACGCGAGCTGCGCGTAGTCGGTCGACGTCGTGATGCGCGCCAGCGCCGCATCGCGCACGGCTGCGTCGAGCTTCCCCTTCGACACGAGCCGCTCGAGGCTGCCCTTCAGCGTCGCGACGCCCTTCTCGAGCGCGGCGTCGCTGACGTCGATCATCACGACGTTGAGTCCCGCAACGGCGGCGGTCTGCGCAATGCCGTTGCCCATGGTTCCGGCGCCCACGACGCCGACAATTTCGATGGCCATGTAGTTCCTGTGTGTTCGGGTGCTGAGCGGTCGATTATCAGATGTTCTCGAAGATGGCCGCAATCCCCTGGCCGCCGCCGATACACATCGTCACGAGCGCGTAACGCCCGCCGATGCGCTTCAGTTCGTACAGCGCCTTGACCGTGATCAGCGCACCGGTCGCGCCGATCGGGTGACCGAGCGAGATGCCCGACCCGTTCGGGTTGACCTTCGCCGGATCGAGGCCGAGCTCCTGCGTGACCGCGCATGCCTGGGCGGCGAACGCCTCGTTCGCCTCGATCACGTCGAGATCGGTGATCTTCAGGCCCGCGCGTTCGAGCGCCTTCTGCGTGGCCGGCACGGGGCCGATGCCCATGTATGCCGGATCGACACCCGCGTGCGCATACGCGACGAGCCGGGCGAGCGGCTTCACGCCCTGCGCGCGCGCGGCGTCCGCGCTCATCATCAGCACGGCCGCGGCCGCATCGTTGATGCCCGATGCGTTGCCGGCCGTCACCGTGCCGTCCTCCTTCTTGAACACCGGGCGCAGCTTCGTGAAATCGTCCGCGCTCGCGTCGTGACGCACGTGCTCGTCGGTGTCGAACGCGACCTCGCCCTTCTTCGTGCGGATCGAGATCGGCAGGATCTGGTCCTTGAAGCGCCCTTCCGCGATCGCGCGCGCCGCGCGACGATGCGATTCGAGCGCCAGCGCGTCCTGCGCGTCGCGCGAGATGCCGTACTTCGCCGCGACGTTCTCGGCGGTCACGCCCATGTGGATCGTCTGGAACGGGTCGTGCAGTGCGCCGAGCATCATGTCGACGAGCTTGCCGTCACCCATGCGCTGGCCGAAACGCGCGGCCGGCACCGTGTACGGCGCGCGGCTCATGTTTTCCGAGCCGCCGCCGATCGCGACGTCGGCGTCGCCGAGCATGATCGTCTGCGCGGCCGACACGATCGCCTGCAGGCCCGAACCGCACAGGCGGTTCACGGTCAGCGCGGGTGTGTGCTGCGCGACGCCGCCGTCGATCGCCGCGACGCGCGCGATATACATGTCCTTCGGTTCGGTGTTCACGACGTGGCCGAACACGACATGCCCGACCGCATCGCCCGACACGTTCGCGCGCGACAGCACTTCGCGCACGACTTTCGCCCCGAGGTCGGTCGGCGAGAAATCCTTCAGGCTGCCGCCGAAATCACCGATCGCGGTACGGACACCGCTCACCACCACGACTTCTTTCGCTGCATTGCTCATCGTCTCACTCCGGTTCGTTCGCGCCCGCAGGCGCGGGGATACGTTGCGTTACATGTTCGGGTAATTCGGCCC
>NZ_LDUL01000106.1:0-21006 GCF_001043615.1 Burkholderia sp. LK4 | reverse complement strand
GCTCGGGATCAGCGAAGAGGAAGTCGTGAAGAAGGTGATGCTCGGCAATACGGTCGACGGCGTGTTCACGACGGTGCAGGACGTCGCGCAGACGGTGCTGTTCCTGTCGGCGTTCCCGAGCGCCGCGCTCACGGGCCAGTCGTTCATCGTCAGCCACGGCTGGTTCATGCAGTGAAGCCGCGCGCCCCCACGGAAAAGCAGGCCGTCGATGCGGCGGACCTGCATCACGAAGCCGGCGCACCGGTCCCCGCACGGTCGCTGCCGTACGAAACGATTGCACTCGTGCTGCAAGGCGGCGGCGCGCTCGGCGCGTACCAGGCCGGCGTGTTCGAAGGGCTCCACGAGGCGGGCATTCCGCTCGACTGGATCGCGGGCATCTCGATCGGCGCGCTCAACACCGCGCTGATCGCGGGCAATGCGCCCGAGCATCGCGTCGAGCGGCTGCGCGAGTTCTGGGAAACGATCTGCAAGCCGGCGTTCTTCCCGACGGTTCCGGCCGCATTCGAGTTCGCGCTGTTCAACAGCATCGACCAGGTTCGTACGTTCTTCACCGCGTCGCAGGCCGCAAGCGCGATGATGCAGGGCCAGCAGGGCTTCTTCGTGCCGCGCTTCCCACCGCCGCTGCCGGGCGTGTCGGATCATCCGGAGAAGATCAGCTGGTACGACACGTCGCAATTGCGCGCGACACTGCTGAAGCTGTGCGATTTCGACCGGATCAATTCGGGCGAAACGCGCGTGTCGGTCGGCGCGGTCAACGTCGGCACCGGCAACTTCGTGTACTTCGACAACTCGCGCATCCGCCTGGCACCCGAGCATTTCATGGCGTCCGGCGCGCTGCCGCCCGCGTTCCCGCCGGTCGAGATCGACGGCGAGTACTACTGGGACGGCGGTGTCGTGTCGAACACGCCGCTGATGGAAGTGCTCCGCGCACGGCCGCGCCGCGACACGCTCGCGTTCCAGGTCGACCTGTGGAGCGCGCGCGGGCCGCTGCCGCGCACGATGGCCGACGTCGCCGAGCGCACGAAGGACGTGCAGTATTCGAGCCGCACGCGTTTCGTCACCGACACGCTGCAGCGCGAACAGCGCTACCGCAACGTGCTGCGCCACGTGCTCGAGCAGGTGCCGGAAGAGCAGCGCAAGGCGGATCCCTGGTGCGTCGAGGCCGATGCGATGTCGTCCAGCAAGAAGTACAACATCCAGCACCTGATCTACCAGCAGAAGGCGTACGAGCATCACTACAAGGACTATCAGTTCGGTCTGTCGACGATGCGTGACCACTGGTCCGCGGGTCTCGACGACATCCGCAAGACGCTCGCAGTCAAGGACGGCCTCGCGCTGCCCAACAACGACGCGGGCTTCGTGACGCACGACATTCACCGCAAACGGTAATGCCGTGCGCGACGGATCGGCGCGATGCATGCGCCGGTCCGTCCTCTTCTCCGATCAGACATGCCGATTTTCATTGCACTGTTCGCGCTCATCGCTGCCGGATGGGGCGCGGTTCACCTGTTTCACGTCATCGCCGCGCAGTTCGGCCAGCCGGTCGCGATCGCGGCCGCCGTGCTCGCCGCCGCGATCCTGATCGCGCTGGTCGCCTGGTGGATCAAGCGCCGCCGCGACATCGCACCGAATACGAAGGAAGAAGGCTGGACCCACGTCGTGCATCGCGCGTGGGGCGAGCTGCGCGTGTCCGCGACGCAGGGGCTGCTGTGGCTGTCGCACGACGGCGCGGACGGCCGCTATACGCTGTCGCAGCTCGACGGCTGCCAGGCTGCGCCGATCGGCGGCCGCTGGCATCTCGTCGTGCACGTGCGCGATGGCGTGCGCAGCGAATGGAAGCTGCCGATGATGGACAAGCGCGACGCGCAACGCTGGGCGCGCGTGCTGACGCTCGCGAAGGACAACCGGCTTTGAGACGGCATGCCGTGGATGCACGGGCACGGCATGCACGCATGAACAGCCGCGCCGCCTAGCCTGCATGCCGGTGCGCTATCGCGCGCCGAGCGCCCACAACGCATCGAGTACATGCTGGGTCGCCCGCTCGACCGGCCCCGCCCGATGGGCGATCCCCAGTTCACGCCACAACGCCGGGCGCAACGCCCGCATGACGATGCGCGCATCGGGGAGCGGGGCGCCCGCCTCGTGCGGCAGCAGCGTCGCGCCGTAACCCGCGGCGACCAGGCTCTTGATCGCATCGTTGTAGTTGAGTTCGATCCGCGGCTCCGGCCGGTGGCCGCCGAGCGCGAACCATTCCGTCGTCAGCCGTGACAGGCGGGTGGTCGCATCGTTGAGAATCAGCGGGCGGGCGGCCAGATAGCCGGGCGTCACGCGCGCCGGAAGCGGCCAGTCCGCCGGCAGAAACGCCATCACCGGATCGCGCCGCCACGCGCGGATCGACAGCCCCGCGACGGCCGTCTGCGGCAGCGCCACCAGCCCGACATCGAGCGTGCCCTGCGCGATGCGCGCCAGCGTGTCGTGCGACGTGAGCACCGCGATCTGGACATCGATGTCCGGATGCTGCTCGCGCAAGCGGGCCACCGCCTGCGGCAGCAGGTGCGCGATCGCCCCGGTCGATGCGCCGAGGCGCACGCGCCCGGTCAACCCCTGCACCTGTCGCTGCACGTCGTCCAGCGTGGATTCGACCTCGGCCAGCAGGCGGCGCGCGCGCTCCACCAGCACTTCACCAATGGGCGACGGCCGCACGTTTCCGCGCGTGCGGGACAGCAACGGCGCGCCGATGCGGCTCTCCAGTTCGGCAACGTGAAGGCTGACGGTCGGCGGCGCGAGGTGAAGCAGTTGCGCCGCGGCGACAAAGGACCCTTGGTCCGCGATGGCGACCAGCGTGCGCAGGCGGTCCAGGCTGATCTCCCGCATTCTCCACCTCTCGTTCAAGAAAACTGAATCTGATGGTCAGTAAATTCAACTTTTTCTATTCTAGGCGCTCGGTGGACGATACGGCTTTCCCGACCACGAACGCAAGGAACGCGACCACCATGAGCCAGCCCACTGTCTACATCGACGGCGATCAAGGGACGACCGGATTGCAGATCCACGAGCGCCTGCGCGGGCGCACCGACTTGCGGCTCGTCGCGCTGCCGGAGGCCGAGCGCAAGGATCCCGTGCGGCGCGCCGAAGCGATCAACGCAGCCGACATCGCCATTCTGTGCCTGCCCGACGCGGCCGCACGCGAAGCGGTCGGCTTCATCCGGAATCCGGCGGTACGCGTGATCGACGCGAGTTCGGCTCATCGCACGCAGCCGGAATGGGTCTACGGCTTTCCCGAGATGGCCGACGGGCAGGCACGGGCAATTGCACACGCGCGGCGTGTCACCAATCCGGGCTGCTACCCGACCGGCGCGATCGGGCTGCTGCGGCCGCTACTGCAGGCCGGGCTGCTGCCGCGCGACTACCCGGTGAGCATCCATGCCGTGTCCGGATACTCGGGCGGCGGCCGGACCGCCGTCGACGCGTTCGAAGCGAACGACGCTTCTCGCGCGAAACCGCTCCAGGTCTACGGCCTCGCACTCGCGCACAAGCATGTGCCCGAGATCCGGTTGCATGCCGGTCTGGCGAACCGTCCGTTGTTCGTGCCGGCTTACGGTGCCTATCGGCAAGGCATCGTGCTCACCGTGCCGATCGAGTTGCGCCTGCTCCCTGCCGGTGTGACCGGTGAGCAACTGCATGCGTGTCTCGCGCACCATTACGCGGAGTCGCGCCACGTCGACGTCACGCCGCTCGCGGACACGCATGCGATCACGCATCTCGATCCGCAAGCGCTGAACGGCACTAACGACATGCGGCTCGGCGTGTTCGTCAATGCCGAGCACGGCCAGGTGCTGCTGTCCGCCGTGTTCGACAATCTCGGCAAAGGCGCATCCGGCGCAGCCGTGCAGAATCTCGACCTGATGCTCGGGGCGGCAGGCGCGGCAGGCGGGGCACAAGCGGCGTAAGCCGTGCGCAGGCACCGGCGTCGGCAGGCCCGGCACCTCGCGACCGCGACGTGTGGGTACCCGTTCGACGCGACCGGCTCGCGACGCGATTGCGAGCCGGAAACGGGGCCTGCCGATGTTGTGCGCATGCCCCCGTAAAAGCTCACCTTTGCCGGTTTCAGCCCGTATCGTCACCCGCCGCGGCATTCAAGCCAGCCAGCGTCTCCACCAGAAAATCCACGCACACGCGCACTTTCGCCGACGCAGCCACGCGCTCCGGATACACGGCCCAGATGTTCGCGGGCTGGATTGCGTCCGGCAGCACGCGACACAGTGCACCGCATTCGATCAGCGGCGCGGCTTCCCAGATCGAACGCAGCACGATGCCGCGCCCGGCCAGCGCCCATTGCACGGCGACCTCGCCATGGTTCGTCGACAGCGCGCCGCCAACCTTCACCGTGGCCGTTTCACCGCGCACGTTCAGCCGCCACACGCCGAACGGGTGATCGCGCTCCTTGATGGCAAGACAGTCGTGCGATGCGAGATCTGCGAGCGAGCGCGGTGTACCGCGCCGGGCGAGATAGTCGGGCGACGCACACAGCACGCGGTAGTTCGCGGCAAGGCGGCGCGCGATCAGGTGATCGGCGATCTCGTCGCCGATGCGCACGTCGAGGTCGTAGCCTTCGCCCGCGACGTCGACGAGCCGGTCGAACAGATCGAGCCGCACGTTCAGTTGCGGATAGCGTGCCGAGAAGTCGAGCAGCGCCGGCGCGATGACGTGCCGGCCGAAGCCGAAGCTGCTCGAAATGCGCAGCGTGCCGCGCGGCACCGTGCGCGTGGTCGACACGTCCTCGACGAGATGATCGACGTCGTCGAGAATCTTCTCGGCGCGCGCGAACACGCGCTCGCCTGCTTCCGTGACCGTCACGCGGCGCGTCGAGCGATGCAGCAGGCGCGTGCCGAGCTGCGCCTCGAGCAACGCGATGCGCTTGCTGACATAGGCAGGCGACACCGCGAGCTGCTCGGCGGCCGCGCTGAAGCTGGTCAGGCGGACGACCAGGCTGAACACGCGCAGGTCGTCGAGATTCGGCGATTTATTCACGATTCGTGGAAAGTCGATTAACCTTTCGGGTGATTTTAATCCAGATGGAAATAAATAGAATGACGTGACGCGCCGCTGCCTCTCCCCGCGGCCAGCCCACCAGCCAAGGAGCTTTGCATGATCGACAGGACCTACAGAATTGCCGTGATCCCCGGCGACGGCATCGGCCGTGAAGTGATGCCCGAGGGCCTGCGCGCGCTCGACGCCGTGACCGCGCGCTTCGGCATCCGCTTCGACTTCGTCCAGATCGACTGGGCGAGCTGCGACTACTACGCACAGCACGGCAAGATGATGCCGGACGACTGGAAGGCGCAACTGTCGGGCATGGACGCGATCCTGTTCGGCGCGGTCGGCTGGCCCGCGACGGTGCCCGATCACGTTTCGTTGTGGGGCTCGCTGCTGAAATTCCGCCGCGAATTCGACCAGTACATCAACCTGCGGCCCGCGCGCCTGTTCGACGGCGTGCCGTCGCCGCTCGCCGGCCGCCGCGCGGGCGACATCGACTTCATGATCGTGCGCGAGAACACGGAGGGCGAGTATTCGTCGGTCGGCGGCACGATGTTCGAAGGCACCGATCGCGAGATCGTGATGCAGCAGGCGATCTTCACGCGTCACGGCACCGAGCGCGTGCTGAAATTCGCGTTCGAACTCGCGCAGCGGCGCGCGAAGCGCCTCACCGTCGCGACGAAGAGCAACGGCATCGCGATCAGCATGCCGTGGTGGGACGCGCGCACGGCCGAGATGGCCGAACGTTATCCCGACATCGCCGTCGACAAGCAGCACATCGACATCCTGTGCGCGCGTTTCGTGCTGCAGCCGGATCGCTTCGACGTCGTCGTCGCGTCGAACCTGTTCGGCGACATCCTGTCGGATCTCGGGCCCGCGTGTACGGGCACGATCGGCATCGCGCCGTCGGCGAACCTGAACCCCGACCGCACGTTTCCGTCGCTGTTCGAACCCGTGCACGGCTCCGCGCCCGACATCACGGGGCAATACATCGCGAACCCGGTCGCGATGATCTGGTCGGCGGCCCTGATGCTCGACTTCCTCGGCAACGGCGCAGGCCGCGAACGCGAAGCGCACGATGCGATCGTCGCCGCGATCGAGGACGTGCTGCGCACGGGGCCGCATACGCGCGATCTCGGCGGCAACGCGGGGACACAGGAAGTAGGCGAGGCGATCGCCGCGCGCATCGCGGGCTGACGATCAGGCCCGGCGCAATCGCACGCGCCGGGCAGAGTCTGCACGAATCGGTGTGCGATGAGTTGCACGCCATGCGTTTGCGCACGCATGCGAATTCCCGAGCCTGCCTGGTGAAGTCGAGCGGTGAGCAACGTCGCACCGCAACGCGCACGGCACGCGCCATCAGGCGTCGACGTCGATACGATCGGTGAGTTGCACGCCACACGCGTGCACACCGATCGTCAAACCGCTACCGGCCCCGATCGATCGGTGAGATGCATCATGTGGTGAAGCACACCGTTGCATACCGATACGCGCATCACGAGATCCCGACGTGCATGGCACGTCCGCTTTGCCCGGGACGATGCCGCGTCGAACGGCTCGAAGCACACAGTCCGACGCGACATTTCTCCTCGTCCCGAAAAACCTCACCTTCAGCGCATCGACTCCCGAATTTCCTCACCGTTGAAGCCCGGCGATGCGTTCGCCGGTCCGTCGAGTCGGCACGCGCGTCACAGGCCGAGATCGGACAGCCCGGGATGATCGTCCGGGCGACGGCCGAGCGGCCAGTGATAGAGACGATCCTGCTCGCGAATCGGCAGGTCGTTGATACTCGCGTGACGATGCGCCATCAGCCCGTTTTCGTCGAACTCCCAGTTTTCGTTGCCGTACGAACGGAACCAGTTGCCGGCATCGTCATGCCATTCGTACGCAAAGCGCACCGCGATGCGATTGCCGTCGAATGCCCACAGCTCCTTGATCAGCCGGTAGTCGAGCTCGCGCGCCCACTTGCGCTGCAGCAGCCCGACGATCTCGTCGCGGCCGGTCACGAATTCCGCGCGATTGCGCCATCGGCTTTGCGGCGTATAGGCGAGCGACACGCGCTGCGGATCGCGCGTGTTCCACGCATCCTCGGCGGCGCGCACTTTCTGGCGCGCCGTTTCGAGCGTGAAGGGCGGAACGGGCGGACGGACTTCGAGGGAAGCGGACATGGGTTGCTCCTGTTCAGGTTCTGGCCACGGACGACCGCGGCCGGTTCGGATTCGCTGCTTCGACTACCGTGATACCGCGTCGAGCAGCAGTTCGGCCGTCGCGCGCGCATCGCGCGCGGCGTTTGCATCTCCACTGACGAGCGCCACGCCGATTGCGCCGTCGATCAGCACGAGCCACTGACGCGCGATGCGCGCGAGCCCACGACGCTCGATGCCGGTTTCATCGGCATACGCATCGAACCGCTCGCGCACGAACGCCAGCAAACGTGCCTTGTGCACGCGTGCGACGACGCGCACCGGATCGTCGGCATGAGGAATCTCGCCCGATGCGTTGAGGAACGCACAGCCGTGAAAGTCGGGTTGCCCGAACCAGTCGCGCAGCACGTCGAACATGCCGAGCAGCTGCACGCGCGGTGCCTTGCCGCGCGCGAGCGTCGCGTCGACGAACCAGCGCATCCAGCGCTCGTCGCGACGTTCGAGTGCGGCCAGCACCAGCGCCTCTTTCGATTCGAAATGCGAATAAAAGCTCTTTCGCGCCGCGCCGGATCGCTTGACGATCGCGTCGACACCGGTTGCATGGATGCCGCCCGAGTAGATCAGCGCTTCGGCTGCATCGAGCAGCCGGTCGCGAACGCCCGGTTCGCCGGAAGGGTCGTGATGTGTGTTCATGGGTTTACGGTAGAACGATCGTTCTCCATCGTCAACACTTGGATGAAAAAGCCCTGCTGGCGGGAGGGCTGAAGCGCAACCTGGCCGCGCGATGCGCGCCCGCCGCGTTTACGACATTTTTTCTTGAAGCGGACGCGCGACGCTCACTACACTTCGGTCACCCCGTCTGGGCGAAAGGACATCATGCAGCGACCGGAATCCGCGCGCCCCGCGCGCGCCTATGCGGCTTATGCCAAGCGGCTCGACGGCCGCATCGTCGTGCGGCGCTTCGACCCGCGCAACGATTCGTACGACACGTTGACCGCGCTGCTGCATCGCGCCTTCGCACCGCTCGGCGCACTGGGCTTCAACTGCCCGTGCGTCGATCAGCCGGCCTCGGCGACACGAGAACGCGTGCTCACCGGCGAGTGCTTCGTTGCGCTCGGCAACGCGCATCTGGTCGCGACGATGACGATGCGTTCGCACGATCCCGATTCCCGCTGCGATCCGTACCGCAGCCGGCACGTCGCGACGCTCGGCCAGCTGGCTGTCGATCCCGTCTGGCAGGACCGCGGCATCGGCCGATCGCTGCTCGCATTCGCGCAACGGCGGGCCGCCGCGCGCGGCGCGACGCACCTGGCGCTCGACGCACCGTACGCGGCGGTCCGGCTCATCGATTTCTATCGTCGCGAAGGATTTCAAGCGGTCGACGTGATGCGCTTTCCGGGGCACAACTACGACAGCGCGATCCTGTGCAAATCGGTCTGCGTCACGAGCGGTCGCATCGGTGCCGGTGATACGACGCAGATCGACATTGCACGATCGGTCGGTGCCGCGTCGTGAAACACGACATGCCGAAGCGCGAAGGCGGCGACGATCGCACCCGGCTCGCCGTCCGGCAGGCACGCGTGCGCGCTGCACTGCGGCTGCGTGGCGTGTTGAAGCTGACGATCGTCACGATCGCGGTCGCGCACGTGCTGACATTCGTGTTCGACAACCTGCTGGTCGTGGCCGGTTTCGCACCGGATGCCGCAGCGGTGCTGCTGTTCCGTTTCGTGACGTGCGCGCTGGTCAGCTTCTGGCTGCAAGCGGATGCGTTGCGCGCGTATCAATACGCGGCGCAACACGGCTTCGTCACCGCGCCCGGAGCGCACGGCGGCCCGGTCGACGTTGCGCCGCAGTGTCCGAGACGCTGGCTCGTCGTGTTGAGTCTTCAGCTCGACCCACGCTGGTTGAACGGTGAACGGATCAAGTAGCCGTCGGCGCACCGATCGACGTCGATCGATATCGAATGGTTTCACGCATGAGTGAGTCGCGACGATGCGCGCAGGCTCACGGTTGACGCCACGGTTCGGCACGACATCGCGTGCGGCGCATGACGAGCGGTCGCGCGGCAACGCAAGCGGGGAAGTGTCTGGAAGGGGAGAGCAGGTGCCGGAAGGCACGAGGGCGGAAAGCGACGCAGCTTCCGTCAGGTGAAGTGAACGTGCGATTGCAGTTCACCGATGCGCGATCGTGTCGCGATTCGGCGCGCCATCACAGCTCCCGAATAATCTCACCTTGAGCCCGGATTCGTGCGTTTCGGCCTCGGAAACGCAGACGTAAACGAAAGCGGGGCAGGCGGCGAACACGCAGCACTGCCCCGCGGCACTCAGGCCGTCCAGTCGAGAATCACCTTGCCGCTCTCGCCGGACAGCATCGCGGCAAAGCCTTTCTCGTAATCGTCGGCCGCGAAGCGATGCGTGATGATCGGCGACAGGTCGAGGCCGCTCTGCAGCATCGCGACCATCTTGTACCAGGTCTCGAACATCTCGCGGCCGTAGATGCCCTTGATCTCGAGCCCCTTGAAGATCACCTGGTTCCAGTCGATCGCCGTCTGCGCGGGCGGAATGCCGAGCAGCGCGACCTTGCCGCCGTGGTTCATCGCCTCGAGCATGCTCGTGAACGCGCTCGGCACACCCGACATTTCGAGGCCGACGTCGAAGCCTTCGGTCATGTGCAGGTCGGTCATCACGTCGCGCAACGACTCGCGCGCGACGTTGACCGCGCGCGTCGCGCCCATCTTGCGCGCGAGTTCCAGCCGGTAGTCGTTGATGTCGGTGATGACGACGTTGCGCGCGCCGACGTGCTTCGCGATCGCAACAGCCATGATGCCGATCGGGCCCGCGCCGGTGATCAGCACGTCTTCGCCGACGAGGTTGAACGACAGCGCCGTATGCGTCGCGTTGCCGAACGGATCGAAGATCGACGCGAGATCGTCGGAGATCTCGGGCGGGATCTTGAACGCGTTGAATGCCGGAATCGCCAGATACTCGGCGAACGCGCCTTCGCGGTTCACGCCGACGCCGACCGTGTTGCGGCACAGATGCCGGCGCCCCGCGCGACAGTTGCGGCAGAAGCCGCACGTGATGTGGCCTTCGCCGGACACGCGATCGCCGATCGCGAAGCCGCGCACTTCCTGCCCCATCTCGACGATCTCGCCGACGTATTCGTGACCGACGTGCATCGGTACGGGAATCGTCTTCTGCGCCCAGTCGTCCCACTTCCAGATATGGATGTCGGTGCCGCAGATCGCCGTGCGGCGGATCTTGATCAGCACGTCGTTGTGGCCGACTTCGGGACGCTTCACGCGCGTGAGCGTGAGGCCGGGGCCGCGTTCGAGCTTTGCCAGTGCTTTCATGGTCGCGCCTCCGTCAGATCACGCCGAGCGACTTGCCGACGCGCACGAACGCGGCGACCGTCTGGTCGATCTGTTCGGGCGTATGCGCGGCGCTCATCTGCGTGCGGATGCGGGCGCGGCCGCGCGGCACGACGGGGAACGAGAAGCCGATCACGTAGACGCCTTCGCCGAGCAGCCTGTCGGCCATGTTCGTCGCGAGCTGCGCATCGCCGAGCATCACCGGGATGATCGGATGCGCGCCCGGCACGAGCGTGAAGCCGGCTTCGGTCATCTGCTTGCGAAACCGCGCGCCGTTCTCGCGCACACGCTCGCGCAGCTTCGCGCCTTCGTCGCTGCCGAGCAGTTCCAGCACCTTCAGCGATGCCGCGGCGATGCTCGGCGTCAGCGTGTTCGAGAACAGATACGGGCGCGAGCGCTGGCGCAGCAGCTCGACGACTTCGCGACGCGCGGCGACATAGCCGCCCGATGCGCCGCCGAGCGCCTTGCCGAGCGTGCCCGTGATGATGTCGACGCGGCCTTCGACGCCGCAGTGCTCGGGCGTGCCGCGGCCGTGCGTGCCGATGAAGCCGACCGCATGCGAATCGTCGACCATCACGAGCGCGCCGTAGCGATCGGCGAGATCGCAGATGCCTTTCAGGTCGGCGATGATGCCGTCCATCGAGAACACGCCGTCGGTCGCGATCAGCTTGTGGCGCGCGCCCGCTGCATCGGCTTCCTTCAGCTTCGCCTCGAGGTCGGACAGGTCGTTGTTCTTGTAGCGGAAACGCTTCGCCTTGCAGAGGCGGATGCCGTCGATGATGCTCGCGTGGTTCAGCTCGTCGCTGATCACCGCGTCGTTCTCGTCGAGCAGCGTCTCGAACAGCCCGCCGTTCGCATCGAAGCAGCTCGAATAGAGGATGCTGTCCTCGGTGCCGAGAAAGGCGGCCAGCGCGCTTTCCAGTTGCTTGTGCACGGTTTGCGTGCCGCAGATGAAGCGCACCGATGCCATGCCGAAGCCGTCCTGGTCGAGGCCGGCCTTCGCCGCATCGATCAGGCGCGGATCGTTCGCCAGGCCCAGGTAGTTGTTCGCGCAGAAATTGAGCACGCCGGCACCGCCGGCGAGCCGCACGGCTGCCGCCTGGGGACTCGCGATCTCGCGCTCGGTCTTGTAAAAACCGTCCGCGCGGATCTGGTCCAGCGTCCCGCGCACCTGGGCGAGAAAGGCATCACGCATCGCAAAGCTCCTGACAGGGTTTCGCATTCCGCAACGCGCCACTCGTGGCGGCGGCGCAACGGCCTGCTACTGTTATAGTCGGTCGTTCGGTTGACCGCATTTATCCGATATTCCGAACTAGAATTCGAAATACCGAACAACTCTAAGCGAACGGAATCCAAATGGCAAGTTCCTCCGGTTCGCGGCGCACGCCTGCCAGCGCCGCACCGCAACCGCCGGCCGCCACGCCGCCGCGTGTCGGCGAGCAGATCCAGCGGCTGCGCAACGAACGCAAGCTGACACTCGACGACCTGTCGCGCGCAGCCGGCGTATCGAAATCGATGCTCTCCGAGATCGAACGCGACAAGGCCAACCCGACGATCGCCGTGGCGTGGCGGCTGACGAACGCACTCGGCATCACGCTCGACGAGCTGTTCTCCCAACCGAAGGCGCCCGAGACGATCCGCGTCGACGGCCCGCACGACATTCCGACGCTCGCCGGCCATGACGGCCGATACCAGTTGCGCGTGTGGGGCCCGATCGACCTCGCCGGCAAGTTCGAGTGGTACGAGCTGACGCTGCCGGGCGGCGGCGCACTGATATCGAACGCCCACGAGCCCGGCACGCGCGAGCACCTGACCGTGCTGCAGGGCGCGATGGAAATCGAAGCCGCGGCGGCAAGCCGGCGCCTGAAGGTAGGCGACACCGCGCGCTACCCGGCCGACGAGCCGCACGCGATCCGCAATCCCGGCAAGGCCGAGGCGCGGGCACTGCTGATCGTGATACACCGCTGACGGCGCGGATAGTCGGCCGAAAGGCCAATTGCAGGCCAGTTGCGGAAAACACTGTATGTTTGTACAGTATACGGACATTCCGCCATGCATGGGCTGGAGCCGGCGCACCGAGGCGCCTGCCCGGTCGACAGGAGCCTGCAATGACAGAAGAACAAGATTTGGCCGCGCTCAGCTTCAAGGCTGCCGCGCACGACCTCGAGCTGATCGTTCGCCATATCGCCGGGCGTTATATCCGCCAGCGCGTGCCGCTGACGTGGCGCCTGCTGCACGCGATCGAAGCCGAGGCGCTTGCCGATCTCGGCTTTGCCAGCCGGCACGAGGCCGGCATGCGTCAATTGTTCGAACGGCCGTCTGACATGACGTTTCCCGAAACGGACGATCCGATCGACTTCGGGCGCTCGAACGCGCTACCCGCCGTATTTTCGTTCGCGGTGCTCGCGTACGAAGCCGCGTCAACCTCCAACGACACCGCGCCTCGCGAGCGGGCTCACCGCCCGTCCAAGGCGTGGGGCGACTGACTGCCCGCCCGGGCCGTCACGCGTGGCGGCCTTGTCCTGCCCCTTGCCTCTTGATGCCCGAGACGTTGCGGAAAGGGCTACCATATACGCAACTAACGGAATAAATCACATGTCCCTTCCCGCCTCTCCCGACACCCCGGCACGCCCGGAAGAAACGGACCTGTTCGACCGCGGCGCGTCCGACTGGATCGTCTCTCCCGAAGCCGCATTCGATGCATGGCTCGCCATGCAGGACTATCGTCGCTCATCGGCCGACGTCTATCGCGCGCAATGGGGCGCGTTTCTCACATGGCTGCGTACGCACCAGAAGAATCTGGCGACGGTCGATACGGCAACCATTGCGAATTTCGTCGGCGAGCTTCCGATCCGGAAAACCCAGCGAATGCGCTATCTTCGGCTGATCGAGCGTGTGCTCGACCATATCCGGCGCACCGAATACGCGTCGACCAACCCGGCCCGGTTCATTGCTCAGGATGGCGAAGCGAACTGGCGCAAGGCTCGCGACAACGAACCTACCGGTTTCCTCACGCCGGCCGAGCGCGCGACGTTGCTCACGTACCTGTTTTCGCCGATCGGCGTATCCGGTTCCGCGTACTGGAAAGAGCGGCGCGACCGCGCGCTCGTTGCCGCGTTTCTTGGCGCCGGCATTAAAACCGGTGAAGCTCGCGCACTTACGATTAGTTGCATCAATACGGCCGGAACGTCGCTTCAGATCGAGTCGACGCACCCTGATTTCTCGCGCGAAACCCATCTGGCGTCGTTCGCGATCGCCCTGCTCGAAGCGTGGCTCACCGAACGCAAGCGCCAGGAGATTCCCGGCGAACTCGTGTTCCCCGCATCCCATGCCGGGCGGCCGATGCACAAGGCGACGATGCTGCGCGCCATCGACGCGATCGTCGAATCCGCCGGGCTCACGTCGTCACGCACCGCGCGCGCCAGCCCGCAAACCCTGCGTAATACCTACGCGGCCGAACTGTTCGAACACGACGTGCCGCCCGAACGAGTCGGCAAATGGCTGGGCTTCATGCGACCGATCTCGTCGAACCGCCTGCATCGCGCATGGAAGAACTGGCGCGACGGTCTGGCCGACAACAATGCCGACGGTGACGCGTCGGGCATCGACGAAACTCACTGATCCCCAAACGGCTGCTCACGCCAAGCGATCCGTGAGCAGCCTTGTGTGGCACAGCCTCACCGTTCAATCGCTCCCGAAAAACCTCACCTCTGGTTTCCCGGATCGTCTCACCTGTGCGGTGCAGCCGCCCCTCGCGTCACGTGCGCACAAAGCGGGCGACGGCTTCCAATCGGGATGGCCATGCGCCCGAAGCGTGTTCGCACTCGGGGCAGGCCACTTCAAAACCCTCTTTTCCGTGTGACAGCTCGGGCTCGCCGTCGCAATGCGGGCAATGGGCCGGTACCGGCGTCTCTTGATCCAGTGAGGTACCGATCGCGGCAAACGCCTCCGCATCCAGTTGCCCGGCGTCAGCCAGGCGGCGGATCAGCGCGGCGATTTCCGGATTCATTCCGCGGCTCGCGCGCAGCAAACTCACATCGCGCGTCGCGCGTTCCAGTTCGTCTCCCTGGCTGCGCAACTGCTCTTCGAGCCGGTCGGCACGCGCCTTGGCCGCACTCAATTGCTGCAGGAAATCGAATTCCTTGCGCTGAACGTCGCGTAAGCCGTTCTGGTAGGTCGACGCCGTGCTGCGCAACGAATCCAGCTCGACCAGCATCGGCTTCACGCGGCGTTCGGCTTCGGCCACCGCGTCCTTGATTTGCTGCGCGTAGTGCTCGGTGCGCTGCTGCAGTTCGGCTTGAAGCGCATCGATGCGGTCGCGCAGCGTGGCGTTCTGCGCCTGCTCGGCTTCGACACGGCCGACCGCCGCAGCCAGTTCCTTCTCCAGTCGAGCGACTGTGGTGAGTAACGTCGCTTCGCTTGCCGAACCGTGCGTCGTTTGCGATGCGAGCCGGACTTCGAGTTCGGTCACGCGCGCCTGCAATTGCTCGTTTTTCGCTTCGCCACGTGCGAGCGCGCCTTCGAGCGTCTCCTGGCGGACGATTGCGTCGCGCAACCGCTGTTCGGCGTCGGCCACGCCGGCGCGGACCTGTTCGCGATCGACATCGAGGCTGTCTCGCGCGGCTTTCAACGCTTCTTCATAGAGTGCCCCGAGCAACGCGCCGGCTTTTTCCTCGACGGCTTTCGGAATTGCGGCACCGTCGAGCCTGACCTTGGAGGCGGAACGGATGCGCTCCCAGAAATGGTCGATGTCTTTCGGGATATCGCTGGCGCTCCCGGTCTGGGTGAGATCGCGGACGTTGGCAGCCGACGGCCGGATGCCAAGATCGAAGAACAACCGCTTGCATGCATGCAGCGACAATTCCTGCCGTCGCGCACCTTTTGCACGCAGCGATTCCAGTTCGTCCCGAATGGTTTGGCGTATTTCGTCCAGGGTCATCGCTGTGCTCACAGACATTGAAGTGTGGCAATCATAACGAAATACGTATTTATCGATACTTTTTTCGGCTCGGCGTTGTGAATTTACGTCGCTTCGCACGGAAATCGGGTCTGTGAGCCGATCTGGTCGACTGTGGTCCAGGATTCCGTGAAACAAAGCGAGGAAAGTTAGCCAAGTCCTTGTCGTACAAGCGTTTTCCTGTCGATCCCGAATTTTGGCATTTGTTTCACATGACAGCGGATCCGGTTGCCTGTTGGTGTTCAGGGGTTGGGGTGTCTGTGGAAAACTCTGCAGCCGATGTCTTGAGAGTATTAGAAGTAAACACCCTTGAACCCTTAGTTAAAAACGTTAACGCCACGGCACAGCCTTATGCTGCAAGGCTTTCCGGCCGACAAGGTGAAGTTTTACGGGAGCCAAGGTGATCTTCTGCGGGAGCTGAAGTGATGGGGTTCAGGGAGCTGCGTGAGCCGTTGCGGGAAAGGTCGTGAGCGGATTCGGGATCACAGTGAAACACGAGATTTCCCAAAGGTGAGGCTTTTCGGGGCCTCACAGCCACAGAACCCGCGCTGTGCCTAACTGCACAGTTTTCTGCCTGTGCAGACATAGGTGAGAATTTGCGGGACCTTCTTTGTGCCCCGATTCTGCCCATCTTTTAGGCAGTTTCTGTGAAAGGTGAGGTTTCACGGGACTCCGCAGGCGTTTGATGTGAGGATTTCCGGGAAACGGACGCCATTTTGCACAGCAAAAGTGCTCTCGTGGGCCTGTGATGCACTAAAGGTGAGGTTTTTCGGGAGGGAAATCCGGGTTTTCCTGCCCGGATCCCGCTGAGGTGAGCTTTTTCGGGGCATGGATCACAGGCTGTGATTCGGGCCACAGGTGAGCCTTTTCGGGAATGGAATTTGCCCGAAAAATGGTCAAAGGTGAGGCTTTTCGGGATCTGTGGACGGACGAATTGGCCGAAAAGCCCGCCAGGACTGGAAGAAATCTCGTTTTTGCTGTGCCTCTTTTTGGCACAGGTGAGATTTTTCGGGGGGCCACACACCGTTGTCGTATGACGGATTTCCGTCGAAAGGTGAGGCTTTTCGGGGGATGTCGGCGGCGCACAGCCAAATGCCTTCTGTGCATAAGTATCGGAAGGCATTGAGGTTTTTGATACCGCGTCAGTTACGGTGAGATTTTTCGGGAGCCATTTCCGTGCCAGAGGCGGCACAGCGATTTTTCGGTAAGGTGAGCATTTTCGGGAGGCTCTGGTGGCGAATCCCGCGCGTGCCGGGCATTCGTCGGTATCCAGACGAATGAACATGCTGTGCTCAAGGTGAGTTTTTTCGGGACCCGATACGGTTTGTGCGCTGTACAATGCGCGCCCGGGCCGTCACAGCAGGCTCGTTCGGGTCGCGCGGGCCGGTTTGGCGGGCGTCTTCCGGGGTGGCAGGCCCGATCACGATCGCCCGGTGGGTCGCGCCTGTACATGCATACAGGGCTGAGCGGGTCGATCGGGAAGCGCGATGAGGGGGATCGCAACCCTGTGCCGAACTTCCGGCAGCGCAGTCGTAAAATTACGACAAATCGAAAGGTGAGCCGATACGGGAGCACATTTCGCACGTTCCGTGCACAGGTGAAATTCTGTGAATCGGCGCATCCCGCAGCACGTCTGGACGAGTCCGGAACGCTGCAAATCCGGACTGGTGAGGGTTTTCGGGAGCGCCTGGGGTGAGTGCCGTTTTACACGCGCACTTCACCCGCTATGGTGAGCATGTCGTTCTGGACGCACTTCACCGCAGACGCTATCCTTCCGGAAAACTTCTCCTCCGACCCGACGTATGGCCACGACGAAGCGCGCCAAGAAAACCGATGTGGATGTGGTGAGTGCCAGTTCAGCCGAATTGCGTAAGGCCGTCGAGGCGATCGCAATTCAGCCGAAGAGCGGCAAGATCACGCTCCTCACTCGCAAGCTGTTCAATGTCCTGCTGGCCGTGGCGCAGCAGGCCGACGACTCGGGCGATACGTATCGCGCGCTGCTCTCGGACATCGTCGCCAACTCTGCCTTCGATTCGAACGACACCGCGCTGGTGAAGGAACACCTGCGCCGCATGGTGTCGGTGCAGGTCGAATGGAGCACGGGGACGTCGAGCCAGAAGCCGGGACGCAAGTGGGGGATCTCGACGCTGATCGCCGACGCCGAAATTCTCGAGGATCCGGCGACCCGCCGCGTGTGGGTTGAATTCTCGTTCGCGCCGAAGATCAAGAAAAAGCTGCTCGACCCGGTCCAGTATGCGCGCCTGAGCCTGCAGTTCCAGAGCCAGCTGCGCAGCAGCGCCGGCCTCGCGCTGTACGAAATCTGCGTGCGCTATCTGACGAACCCGAGCCACCTGACGATGCGCGAGCCGTGGGAATGGTGGCGGCCGATCCTGTCGGGCACGCCCGACACGGAAGCCGGCGACGAAGCGAAACGCGAGTACAAGTACTTCAAGCGCGACTATCTGCGTCCCGCGATCGCGGAAGTCAACGCGGTCACCAACATCTTCGTCGAGCTGATCGAACACCGTGAAGGGCGTCGGGTCGCGGAGATCCAGTTCCGCGTGACCGAGCGCAAGCAGCCGATGCTCGCGCTCGACGAACATCCGAACGTGTTCGACAGCACCCTGGTCGACCGGATGGTGAAGATCGGGATCCCGCTGAAGGAAGCGCAGACGCTCTATGCGGACAGCGAGGAAAACCGCATTCGTGCCGCGCTGCAGATGACCGAGCAGCGGATGCGCAGCACGACGCTGCCGCCGGTGCGCAGCGCGCCGGCGTTGTTCAAGGATGCGCTGAAGAAGGGTTATGCGCCGCCGGTCGAATCGGTCGACGCGCTGCCTGCCGGCACGCCGCCTGCGAAGATTGCGGCGGCCCAGCCGGACGATCTGAAGGCGCGCCTGTTGAGCGAGTTCGCTGCGTTCCGTCGCAAGGAAGCGAAGGTGCTGTACGAAGAGCAGGGCGACGCCGAGCGCGAAGTGGCGCGCGAGTCGTTCGAGTCGGAGGCGCTGCCGACGATGGGCACCCATCTGCGCGACGACTGGCGC
The DNA here is from genome assembly GCF_001043615.1 of Burkholderia sp. LK4. Classification (NCBI taxonomy): domain Bacteria; kingdom Pseudomonadati; phylum Pseudomonadota; class Betaproteobacteria; order Burkholderiales; family Burkholderiaceae; genus Burkholderia; species Burkholderia sp. LK4. Next base: position 2,454 of record NZ_LDUL01000106.1, on the reverse strand, counting down.
AAGCGCGGCCTCGATTCCAAGCTGGCCGAGACGGCCTTTTTCGACTGGCTGGCCCAGAAGACCTGGGGCGAGCCGACGGACGGCGACCTGCTGTCGTTCACGCTGAACCAGTCGCGGGCCGCCTGAGGCCCGCTGACGGGCCGCCGGCCCCGCCCTCGGTTGGCGGGCCCGGCATCTTCACCAGGCCCAGCCGGCCGTTTCCATCACTCCGACAACAGCATCCGCTCGAGCTGCTCGAGGATCGCGTCGCGCTTGTCCTTCGGGAGGCCGCGCAGGCGCAGTTCGATGCGATCTTCGCCATACGACTTCAGGTCGCCGACCGACTTGCCGCCAAGCTTGATCTCGAGACGCTGCGCATAGCGCTGACGGCCGGCAGCCTTCGGCGTTTCCTGCGCCGCGACGCGGCCCTTGACGATGTCCGACACCTGGCGCGTGCTGAGATCGTCCGACACGATCTTGTTGATCAGCCGCAGCGTGGCCTCGGTGCCGCGCGCATTGTGATAGCGGCCGACCTGATACGCCATGTTTGAACCGAAGCGATCGGGGCGTGCGACCATTTCCTGCATGATCGCTTCCGGCAGTTTGCCGATCGACAGGGCGACGGCCACCGTCGATTCGTCGAGGCCGAGGTGCTCGGAGAGTTCCTTCTGGCTCTGGAAATGCTTGTCGTCGAGGAAGCGGCGCCATACGACGGCGTTGTCGAACACTGTCTGCGAATCGCGCTGGACGTTGAGATCGTAGCCGAGCTTGTAGCTCTGGATGCCGATCGGCACGTCGATCACGATCGCCTTGACCGACTCCTTGTTGGCTTCCTTCAGCGCCCGCACGCGGCGGCCGCCATCGCTGACGAAATACGTGCCCGGATTGTCGTAGTCCGGAATCACGTGGATCGCCTGCTGTTGCCCTTGCTTCGCGAGGTTGACCGCGAGTTCGGCAATCGACGATTTCAGATAGAAGTGCCGCGGATTGAACGGGCTATGCTTGATCGCCTTCAGCGACAGCTCGATCACCTGCCCGGGCGCATAGCGGTTCTCGAGACGCCACGCACGATATTGCGCCGATTCATCGATCGACGGATCGAGCGTGAGCTCAGGAGCGGGCTGCGGCGCGGTGTCTTTCTTCGCGGATTTGGTCGGTGCCGGGGTGGGGGTCTCGGACTTGACGATGCCGTCGATCGCATTGAGTCGATCGAGCGCCGTGCGCTTCTCGCTCGTCGTGATATCCGGGCGCGCTTGGAATCCTTTGGCAAATTGGGAGGGTTTCATGTGACTCCTTTGTGCGCATAAAGTCAGGGCAGCATCGCGACGATTTCGTCGGCGCATGCGCGGATTTCCATGGCGGCCAGCTTGCCGCCACGATCGTTCATCTGCAGCACGGTCTGACCGAGCGCCATCGCCTGCTTGTACGCCTCCCGGGTCGGGATCTGCGTTTTCAGCAACGGGAAGCCGAGTTCCTCGAGCGCGCGCTTGAGCTCGCGGGTCAGCATGCGCTTCTCTTCGGTCTTGTTCAGCAGGAAGACTGCGCGGAGGTCTTCGTTCATGACCTGCGCCTGCTGGATCAGTTTGACCAGCCCGACGCTCGACCAGTAATCAGCCGGCGACGACGACGTCGGAATCACGGCGATCGATGCGGCCAGCAGGACGACGCCCGACACCTTCTCGGTGATCGACGGCGGGCAGTCCACGACGATGATGTCGTAGTCGTTGATGAACTTCTTGATCTCGCGATGGATCTGGCCATCGGCTTCGGCAAGGTTGACGACCGGAAACGGGATGCCGTTTTCGCTGTCGCCGGATGCGCTCGACCAGTGAACCAGCGTGTTTTGACGGTCTGCGTCGATGACGAGGACGCGCTTCCCTTTTTCATGGAACGCGGCACCGAGGTGCATGGCAATCGTGCTTTTGCCGACGCCACCTTTTTGTTGAGTGACTGCAATGATTTCCGCGGCCAATTTTCACTCCTATTTTGGTCGTTGGAATTCTACAGGACGATATTTGAATTTCAATGAAATTGTCGTTCGACAACTACGCATCGGCCATTCGGGCTATCGGTTTATGCGCATAAACGAACCGGAGATGGCGAGTGACTCGATTGGAGGGTGTGGCGGGTGTCTGCAACGTCGATGAACGGGGCGGGGTTTGAGTCATCGAGTGTGGCGTCGTCGGTGTGAATAGCGAGTTGCTGCGGGATCGTTGCGCGTTGTCCTTTCCGTTCGATGAGGCGGTTCGGGCTGAGAGCTGGAGAGTTTGTGCGCATAAACTCCGCTGAAACCGTGGCTGTCGATCGCGCGACCGAGGGAGCGACTCTTCTGAGAGTGGAGTGTGAGCGGTATGTCCTGGCCCGGAACACCGCGTTGAGGCGTGCAATTGAATCCGAGAGCGTCGGCATAACCCGCCCCTTGGGTGCCTCGTTTATGCGCATAAACTGCGGCCGATGGCGATGGCGATGGCGATG
>NZ_LDUL01000105.1:0-8314 GCF_001043615.1 Burkholderia sp. LK4 | reverse complement strand
TCGGGTACTTCTGGCACGTCGGGCACTTCCGGCACCTCGGGCACCTCCGGTACGTCGGGTACTTCCGGCACCTCGGGTACTTCTGGCACGTCGGGCACTTCCGGCACGTCGGGCACTTCCGGTACCTCGGGTACTTCCGGCACGTCGGGTACCTCGGGTACTTCCGGCACGTCGGGCACCTCCGGCACCGGCGTCACCCCGCTCGGCAATGTCCTCCAGAAATCCGGCAACCTCGTGACGGCAGTCGGTACGACGGTCGCGAACGGCGGCGGCGTGATCGGCGGCGTGCAGATTCCCGGCACGAACCCGACGACGGCCAACAGCGTCGGCAACGCGGTCACGAGCCTCGGCAATGGCGTGCAGGCGCTCGGCAACGGCGTCGCGGCCGGCCTCGGCTCGATCGGCGTGTCGGCGAACCCGCTCGGACCGACGCTGACGTCGACTACCGGCCTGCTGACCGGCGCCGGCGGCGCGGTCAACAACCTCGGCAACGCGGTGAAGAGCCTCGGCTCCGGCCCGCTGTCGCCGCTGTCGCCGGTCACGACGCTCGTCGGCGATCTCGTCAACACCGTGGGCGGCGCCGTCAACTCGACCGCGTCGGGCCTCAACACGGCGCTGAACAGCTCGCCGGTCCAGCAGCTCGAGACGCAGGTCGGCAAGGTGATCAACCCGATCACGAACACGCTGACCGGCGGTGTCACGACGCCGGGCGCCACGCAGACGCTCGGCGGCGTCACGCTGCTCGGCACGCCGCTCAACGGCCTGCTGAGCGCACTCGGCAACGGCCTCGCCCTCGCCGGCACGAAGGTCGGCGGCGCAACCGGCAACCCGGTCGGCACCGGCCTCGGCGGCGTCGTGGCACAGCTCGGCAACACGGTGACGTCCACCGGCGGCCTCGTCCACGACAACAACGCGGGCAGCTCCAGCAGCGGCACGGGCGGCAGCAACCCGCTCGCCCCGATCACGGGCCTGCTCGGCACGCTGACGGGCGGCCTGGGCGGCGGCAGCTCGAGCGGTTCGGGCGGCACGAGCGGCACGAGCAGCGGCGGCCCGCTCGGACCGGTCACGGGCCTGCTCGGCTCGCTGACGGGTGCGCTCGGCGGCCTCGGTTCGAGCGGCACGAGCGGCACCGGCGGAACGAGTGGCACCAGCGGCACCGGTGGCGCGGGTGTCGGCGGCCTGCTGGCGCCGGTCACCAACCTCGTCAATTCGCTGACGCCGCTCGGCGCCAGCCTCACGGGCACGGTCACGACGCCGGGCGGCAACGTGACGGGCACGCTCGGCGGCCTGCTGTCGAGCGGCCCGGTCGGCACGGTGACGGGTGCACTGACGACGCCGGCAGGCGCCGCCGGCGCCATCGGCACCGCGAGCCCGGGCGGCGCGGCCGGCACGGCCACGACGCCGGCCGGCGGCGGCTCCGTGGCGGCCGGCCTGACCGGCAGCTCGAACGGCGGTGCCGCGGGCGGTGCCGGCAACCTGCTGTCGCCGGTGACGAACCTCCTCGGCGGTCTGCTGGGCGGCGGCACCAAGAAGTAACGCTTTACCTATCAGAACCACAGGCCAATGGCCGGGCGCGCATCCATACAAAGCCCGGCCGACGGCCGGCGTCACCCGCCCAGCGGGGGCGCCGGCCTTCACCCGTACGAGGATCCGATCATGAACTCCACGCTTGACGGCATCGCCGCGGTCCAGGACCGCCCACCCCGTTCCGCCACGCCCCTGCGCGCCGGCCTGCTCGGCATCGCCGCCGGACTGTTCGCGCTGTGGATCACGCGCGGCCAGCCGACTTTCGATGCAGCCACGCGCGCGGTCATCGCCAGCCTCGCGATCATCGGCACGATCGCGCTGCACGAAATCTTCATCTCGCGCGTCTACCTGCGCCCGAGCGCGGGCCTGTCGCGGCAGGCCGTGCGCCCGCTCGGCATCGCGCGCGTTGCGACGCGGCTCGGCGCGTTGGCGTCGATCTACGCGGGCATCGGCGCGATCTACTGGCTGCTGCCGGAATACCACGGCGCGTTCTACCGGCCGTTCTGGTCGCTGCTGCGCTCGCTCGCGCCGTACGTGATCGTCGCCGCGCCGTTCTACTTCGCGTGGATGGATCGCCACCAGCGCGAGACCGACGACGCGTACCTGCTGTGGGGCCGCTTCCTGTTCCGCCGCGAGCAGCCCGCGAGCTGGAAGCCGGTGCGCGAGATGCTGGCCGGCTGGGGCGTGAAGGCGTTCTTCCTGCCGCTGATGACCGTCTACCTGTCGAAGGACGCCGATCACCTGACCGCGTCGCTCGCGAACGCGATGCACGCGCCGGCGACGATCGCGACCTTCATGTTCATGTACGACCTGTCGTTCACGATGGACCTGATGTTCGGCACCGTCGGTTACCTGTGCACGTTCCGCATCCTCGACAGCCACGTGCGCACCGTCGAGCCGACGACGCTCGGCTGGGTAGCCGCGCTGATGTGCTACCAGCCATTCTGGTCGCTGTTCTCGAACAACTACATCCGCTACGAAGGCACGTTGTTCTGGGACAACTGGCTGCAGTCGGCCCCGACGCTGCGCGTGATCTGGGGCACGGTGATCATCCTGCTGCTGCTGACCTACGCGCTGTGCACGATCTCGTTCGGGCTGCGTTTCTCGAACCTCACCAACCGCGGGATCATCACGTCGGGCCCGTACCGCTTCACGAAGCATCCGGCGTACATCACGAAGAACCTGTCGTACTGGATGGTGTCGGTGCCGTTCGTCGAGCCGCTCGGGTGGCAGGTCGGGCTGATGCACTGCGCGGGGCTCGTTGCGGTCAACCTGATCTACTACACGCGGGCGAAGACCGAGGAACGGCACCTGATGCGCGACCCCGACTATCGCGCGTATGCCGAATGGATCGCGCAACACGGGTTGTTCGCGCGGATGAAGCAGGCGTTCGGGCAGCGCGCGCCGGCCTGACACGGCGGCGCAAGGCGGGGCCTGCTGCGCCGCCCACGCTTGCGTCGGCGTTCGCACATCGCCGTTTCGCCGGTTCCGGCACAGTGCGCGCGCCCTTGCGATCAAGTACGCGCGCAGCAGTGCTCGCTGCCGCGACTCGATTGCGATCCGCGCAACGCGAAGCTGTGTGCGTACTACGAGGCACTCGGCTTCGCACGCGTCGCGCTTCGTCCGCTGCCCGGCGGTTACATCGCTTCGCTCTACGAGCGCGCGGTGGCCGATTGACGGCACCGGCCATGCGCGCACTACCCGGCAGCGACTGTCCGGCTGGCCCACCCGCCGCTCGGGCTAGGGCGCGCGCTCATGCGGCCAATTGTCGCGAAACGATACGATTCTCCGCGTTTCGTCGCTTTTCTCCACCGATACGATTGCCCGCCCCCGACTCCTCGCGTATGGTGCTGGCCGTCCGCGCCCGATCGGTCGCCCGGACACCCGACCGTCGTCGCGCACGACGGCCGCGCGGGCCGTGCCCGCCGTCACCGTCTCCGCGGCACCGCCCTTCGGCGCCGCGCATTCATGAGGAGAGAGACGTGATTCACAAAGTCCTGATCCTGTTCGCACTCTGCATCGCGGGCCTCGCCGCGATCGCCGCCGGTTTCCAGCACATCCCCAGCTGATTCGCGGCCCCGGCTCGCTTCGCCGAGCCCGGGGGCCGCACCCATTCCTCCCCCTCTTGCGATGAACCACTTTCTCGGACCGCCCGGGACGGGCGCCTTTTGCCATGCGCATCGACGTACAGCATTCCCAGCACGACATCGACGATGAACTCGACTCGCTCTACACACGCCTGCACCAGCCGGGCCATCGCCTGCACGGCCTGCCGGCCGTCGCGCTCGGCCGCTCCGGCCTGATCGTCCGCCACCGCGAGGCCGACGGCGAGTACTTCCTGTACGTCGAGGATCCGGCCGCGCGCCAGCTCGCCGGCTATACGGTGTTCAACCGCCTGCCCGAAATCCCGCGTCGCGCCGACCGCTACCTGCGCGCGCCGCACACGCGGCTGCGCGGATCCGCGCAACGCAAGGGCCTCGCGACGACGCTGTATCGCTGGGGACTCGACGCCGGCCTGTGCCTGATCAGCGGCGCCCGTCAGTCGATCGGCGCGGCGCAGCTGTGGACCGCGCTGGCCCATGACTATCGACACGGCTTCGTCGACATCGAAGGCCGCGCGCTGCGCTATCTGGGCGAAGCCGTTGCCGACGACGTGCACGGCGCGCTGCATACGCGTCGTCTGCTGCTCGGCAACGGGTGGGAAATCGGCGCATTCGCGCGCGCGGCCGGGATGGCCGACGTCGTTGCCGCAGGATGTCGCCACCCGGGATTTCCGCGGGAAAGGCGCGAACCGCACCGCTTGCACGGGGGCGCCAAAGCGCGTCACTCCGCCCGTGCACCGATGCGATAATCCGTCGGGCCCGCGCGCCCCCATCGCGCAAACCACCCAACGACACGCTCCTCGATGGCTACCGAACTCCAACCCGATTCCGAGCGCCGCATCGACATCGTCGCGTTATGCGGCAGCCTGCGCGCGCAGTCGTATAACGCGGCGCTGCTGGATGCGGCGGCACGCGTCGCGCCGCCCGGGACGCGCATCACGCGCTTCGATCGCCTCGGCGAATTTCCGCTGTTCAACCCCGACGCGGAATATCCGTCGCCGGCCGCGGTGCGCGACCTGATCGATCGCCTGAACGCCGCCGACGGCGTACTGATCGCAAGCCCGGAATACGCGCACGGCGTGACCGGCGTGATGAAGAACGCGCTCGACTGGGTCGTGGGATGCGAAGCGTTCGTGTACAAGCCGGTCGCGGTGCTGAACGCATCGCCGCGCGCGACGCATGCGGACGCGGCGCTGAGGGAAACGCTGTCGGTGATGTCGGCGAACATCGTCGAGCGCGCGTCGATCACGCTCCCGATCCTCGGCAGCCAGCTCGACGCGGCAGGCATCGCCGCGCATCCGCCGTTCGCAGCGGCGCTGGTCGAGGCGCTGCACGCGCTCGGCGCGGAGATTGCCGACGGCACGTCAGCACGCTGACGTTGCGCAACCTGGATTCCATCGCAGTCCGGATTAATCGGACGCCGTGCCCATCGACAGGCGCAACGTCCGGCCCGGATCATCGTCCGCGATAGATCGGTCTGTCGGCCGTCATCGAACCCGATTCGCTCGCGGCCGGTGCCGCCATGCCGTATCCACTGGTATCGGCCGTCGACGTGCCGGTCGAACCGATCTTCTTCAGCGCTTCCGCCAATCGTGCCGGATAGTACGGGTCTTCGCCGTTCTGCCGGTAGCCGGCTGCACGCAGGGCGGCCAGTTCGGCCTTCACTTCCGCGCGCGTCACGGTGGACTGCGGCGCGGCCCACGCGGAAATGGAAACCGAAACGGAAGCGGTCGCGGCAACCGTCGCGAGAACATACAGAGCAAGCTTGTTCATCTGATCTCTCCTGAGCATCGACGACGTTGTCGACGGAGAGTGAGTCGAGCCGCGTGCGCAAAGATGACACTCGCCGAAGAAAAAATCCGGCGTCGCGTCACGGTGCAGGTGCCACGCGGCACGCCGGCAGGAGCGGCATGTAACGGCGCGTTGAACGAAAACCCGAACGTCTGTCAGATTCCGCCGGCTCGCGCGACTACCGGCATGTGGCCCGGCGCCACCCTCTGTTTTCGTTCAAAGGGTCCGACATGAAAACCAGAATCTGGATACTGATCGCGTCGCATCTCGCGACGGGGCTCGTGGCGTTTGCCGCGGGCATCTACGTGCTGCCGATCCTCACGGCGACGGAAGGCGCAAGCGCCGTCGAGCTGCAAGTGGCCGCGGAAAACGCGCGCCATACCGGCCGCTTCGAACGCAACCTGCCGGGAAGCGACGCGCTGCACTGGGCGGACGGCAAGCTGACCGTCACCGATTCGTCGATCGCGTTCGAGGGCGACATCGCACCGGGCCCCGACTACAAGCTCTATCTCGTGCCGGCCTTCGTCGATACGCGAGCGTCGTTCCTCGCGATCAAGGCGCGCGCCGTACGCGTGGGCGACCTGAAGACATTCGGCAATTTCGTCGTGGCGCTTCCCGACGACGTGAATCCCGCGCAATACACGTCGGTCGTGATCTGGTGCGAACGCTTCTCGAAATTCATCAGCGCGGCCCGCTATCAAAGCGCGCCGGCGTCGGGCCTGACGCCGATGTGACCGGCCCCCGGCGGCGGCGATGCGTGCCCGCGCGCTACCGGCTCTTGCCGCGCGCGCCCTTCTTCACCGTCTTCGCGCGCGGGGCTTCCTTCTCGGGCTGCGCGCCGCCGCCGGCGAGATCCTCGAGCCATGCGAGCGCATCGACGTACGACAGGAACTGCTGCAGATATTCCGGCGACAGCTCGCGCATCGTCGCGAGCGACCGGTGCACGAGACTGTTCGAATTGAGCGGCCCCGCGTTGCGCGGCACCTGGTCGAGCGACTGGCGGTATTGCTGTTCGGTGCGGACCTTCGACCACATCGTGCGGAAGTAGTCGACCAGCTCGGGATCGAGCCCGCGCCGGTCGGCCTGCGCATCGCGGCCGAGCCGTTCGACGAGCGCCGCCAGCGACGGACCGCGTCCGGCCGCACCATCGTCGGCTTGCGCGATGCCGCTCGCGGCGGCCTTCGCTTCGTCGGCCCGCGCGACGACCGCCGCGAAGCCTTCGATCAGCGCGGCGAGCCGCGCGTCGAGCAGCCCGCGCGCGTTGCCTTCGAGCGCGGCCGCACGCCGCTCGAGCGCGTCGATCCGGAGAAAGCGCACGGGGTCGAGCCGGTCGGCGCCCTGCTCGCGCCATGCGTCGAGTGTCGCGCGAACGTGCGTCGCGTCGTCGGTCACTTCGCGCTCCCTCCGTTCGATGCCGACTTGCGCGGCACCGGCGCGATCTCCACGCGACGGTTCTTCGCACGGCCTTCATCGTCCGCATTCGAGCTGACCGGCTGTTCCGAGCCGAACGCGGCCGCGAACACCGACGACGCCGGCACGCCGGCGTCGATCATCGCGCGCGTGACCGTCAACGCGCGCTTGGCCGACAGTTCCCAGTTGTCCGCGAACTGGCGGTTGCCGGCATGCACCTGCTGGTCGTCGGCGAAGCCGCTGATCATCAGGATCTCGTCGCGGGTCTTCAGGTAGGCGGCGAGCGGTGCGGCCAGCGTCTTCAGCAGGTCGCGGCCGGCGGGCTGCAACTGGTCGGAGTTCAGCGCGAACAGCACGTTGCCGCTGATGCCGATGCGCCCGTTCACGAGCGTCACGCGGCCGGCCGCGAGCGGCCCGGCGAGCGCCTGCTCGAGCGACTTGCGCTGCTGCGCTTCCTGCTGGCGCGCACGCACGGCTTCCTCGAGCTTCGACGTGAGCTGCAACTGCATGCCGATCACGCCGACGAGGATCAGCACGAACGCGCCGAGCAGCACCGACATCAGGTCGGCGAACGCGGGCCACACCGGCGCGGAGGACGCGCCGCCGTCGATTTCGTCGTGCATGCGTTACGCTCCGACGGACGCCCGCCGGCCGGCGAGCTGCTGCAGGTCTTCGACGATCTGCTTCTGCGACATCATGCTCAGGTCGATCACCTCGCGCGCCTGCGCGACGTAGTACTCGAGCTGCTCGTCGCTGCGCGCGAGCGACTTCTCGAGCGCGGCCTCGATGCGTTGCAGATGGGTCAGCAGCTTGTCGTTCGACTCGCCGAACACCTGCACGGCCATCCCGAACGCATCGCCGAGGCTCGCGACCTCGACCGCGCCCGCCGTCACTTGCGCGGCCACCGAGTCGAGCTTGCGCGTTTCGGCGTCGACGGTGTCGTTGAAGCGCGCCCCGACGCGGTCGAGCAGGTCGGCCGACGTGCTGACGAGCGCGTCGATCGCGGTGCGCTGTTCGGTCGACGCGTGATTGACCGCGCCGAGCAGCGTTTCGAGCGTCGCGAGCAGGCGGCTGCGTTCCTCGAGCATCGCGGTGTCGTGTACCAGGCTGTCGGACAAGCGCTGGCGCAGCTCGGCGACGACGTCGGCCGCGGCCTTCGGCGCCTCCGACGCAGCCTGCACGAGGCGCGCGATCTCGTTGATCGTGTCGCTCGCATGCACCTGCGCCTGCGCGGTGATGTCGTTCGCGGTGCGGGCCAGCGTGTCGCAGATGTCCTGCTGGCGCGTCGCGGCCTGCGCGCTCGTGTGCGCCCATTCGTCGCGCAGCGCGGCCGCCATCGCGGCGAGCGAGTCGTTCCACGCGGCGAGGCGTGCTTCGTCGCGGGCGGCCAGTTGCGTCTGCAGGCCCGTGTGCGAATCGCGGATCGTCGACAGCAGGTCGTTCGAGCGCCGTTCGAAGGTCGAAGCCTGCGCGGTCAGGTCGCG
>NZ_LDUL01000104.1:0-20006 GCF_001043615.1 Burkholderia sp. LK4 | reverse complement strand
GCTCGGGATCAGCGAAGAGGAAGTGGTGAAGAAGGTGATGCTCGGCAATACGGTCGACGGCGTGTTCACGACGGTGCAGGACGTCGCGCAGACGGTGCTGTTCCTGTCGGCGTTCCCGAGCGCCGCGCTCACGGGCCAGTCGGTCGTCGTCAGCCACGGCTGGTTCATGCAGTAAAGGCTTCCGGCACGGGTGGACGCGACACGGGCTGCTCGGGCGACGACTCCCCGGCCAGTCCGGCGAATCGCACAAAAAAAACGCGCTCCGGGGAGCGCGTTTTTCGTTTCGGCAGGACGGGCCGGCGATGGCTGTCGTCCGTGGGCGCCGACTTACTTCAGGACAGCTGCAACGGCATTGGCAACCGCGTCGAGGTTGCGCGTGTTCAGCGCGGCGACGCAGATCCGGCCCGTGCCGACCGCGTAGATGCCGAACTCGTCGCGCAGGCGATCGACTTGCGCCGAGGTCAGGCCCGAATACGAGAACATCCCGCGCTGCGCGTTGATGAAACTGAAGTCGCGATCGACGCCGCTTGCCTTCAGGCGCTCGACGAGACCGTTGCGCATCGCGCGGATGCGGTCGCGCATTTCACCGAGTTCCTGCACCCACGAAGCGTGCAGTTCCGGCGATGCGAGCACCGCTGCGACCACGGCGCCGCCATGGGTCGGCGGGTTCGAGTAGTTCGTGCGGATCACGCGCTTCAGTTGCGACAGCACGCGCGTCGCTTCTTCCTTGCTCGACGTGATGATCGACAGGGCGCCGACGCGTTCGCCGTACAGCGAGAACGACTTCGAGAACGACGACGACACGAATGCGTTCAGGTCGGCCGCGGCAAACAGGCGCACGGCGGCAGCGTCGGCCTCGATGCTCTCGCCGAAGCCCTGGTAGGCCATGTCGAGGAACGGCACGAGGTTGCGTGCCTTCACGACGTCGACGACCTGTTGCCATTGCGCTTCGGTCAGGTCCACGCCGGTCGGGTTGTGGCAGCATGCGTGCAGCACGACGACCGTGCCGGCTTCGTAGCCGTTCAGCGCCGACAGCATGCCTTCGAAGTTCACGCCGTTGGTGGCAGCGTCGTAATACGGGTACGCAACGACTTCGAAGCCGGCTGCTTCGAACAGCGCGCGGTGGTTTTCCCAGCTCGGATCGCTGATCGCGACCTTCGCGTTCGGGTTCACGGTGCGCAGGAAATCGGCGCCGATCTTCAGCGCGCCCGTGCCGCCCAGTGCCTGGGCCGTGACCACGCGGCCCGCCGCGATCAGCGGCGAATCGTTGCCGAGCAACAGCTTCTGCACGGCCGCATCGTAGGCGGCGATGCCGTCGATCGGCAGGTAGCCGCGCGGCAGGCCCGCTTCAACGCGCACCTTCTCTGCTTCGCGAACCGCGCGCAGCAGCGGGATCTTGCCTTCTTCGTTCGTGTACACACCGACGCCGAGGTTGACCTTGGTCGGACGCGCATCGGCGTTGAAGGCTTCGTTCAGGCCCAGGATCGGGTCGCGGGGAGCAAGCTGGACAGCAGAGAAGAGCGACATGATGATTCGGCAGTAGTGAAAAGAGGGTCAGGCTTTCAACGGGCGGGGCGGGCGCGGGGGACCGCGCGCAGGCAGGCACGACGCCGGAAAGCGCAGCAGCCTGACATTGTAGCGAATTCGCGCTGGCGGGGGCGGCGTTTCGGCGGCGAAATTCGGCCGGGAACCGCGATTTCCGGCGGCCGTCGCGCGTCAGGAGCCGACAGCAGTTCGCCCGGCCGCGAAGCGCTAGAATGACTCTTTTGCCCTCGCTCCGGCCGCATTCCATGTCCGAACATCATGCCGAAACCGGCGACGCGCTCGACGAATCGAAATTCGTGACCTTCGAAGGGTCGCCGTTCCAGCTGTACCAACCGTATCCGCCCGCAGGCGACCAGCCGACCGCGATCGACACGCTCGTCGAAGGGGTCGAGGACGGCCTGTCGTTCCAGACGCTGCTCGGCGTGACGGGCTCCGGCAAGACCTTCACGATGGCGAACACGATCGCGCGGCTCGGCCGCCCGGCGATCGTGTTCGCACCGAACAAGACGCTTGCCGCGCAGCTCTATTCGGAGTTCCGGGAGTTCTTCCCGCGCAACGCGGTCGAGTATTTCGTCTCTTACTACGACTATTACCAGCCTGAAGCCTACGTGCCGCAGCGCGACCTGTTCATCGAGAAGGACTCGTCGATCAACGAGCACATCGAGCAGATGCGGCTGTCGGCGACGAAGAGCCTGATGGAGCGCCGCGACGTCGTGATCGTCGCGACGGTGTCGGCGATCTACGGTATCGGCAATCCGTCCGAATACCACCAGATGATCCTGACGCTGCGCGCCGGCGACAAGCTCGGCCAGCGCGACGTGATCGCGCGGCTGATCGCGATGCAGTACACGCGCAACGAGCAGGATTTCCAGCGCGGCACGTTCCGCGTGCGCGGCGACACGATCGACATCTTCCCGGCCGAGCACGCCGAGCTGGCCGTGCGCGTCGAGCTGTTCGACGACGAGGTCGAGACGCTGCAGCTGTTCGACCCGCTGACCGGCCGCGTGCGGCAGAAGATCCCGCGCTTCACCGTGTATCCGTCGTCGCACTACGTGACGCCGCGCGATACCGTGATGCGCGCGGTCGAGACGATCAAGGACGAACTGCGCGAGCGGCTCGAGTTCTTTCACAGCGACGGCAAGCTCGTCGAGGCGCAGCGCCTCGAGCAGCGCACGCGTTTCGATCTCGAGATGCTGCAGGAGCTCGGCTTCTGCAAGGGCATCGAGAACTACTCGCGGCATTTCTCGGGGGCGGAGCCCGGCGATCCGCCGCCGACGCTCGTCGACTACCTGCCGCCCGACGCGCTGATGCTGCTCGACGAATCGCACGTGCTGATCGGCCAGCTGAACGGCATGTACAACGGCGACCGCGCACGCAAGGAAAACCTCGTCAACTACGGCTTCCGGCTGCCGTCGGCGCTGGACAACCGGCCGCTCAAGTTCCCCGAGTTCGAGCGCAAGATGCGCCAGGTCGTGTTCGTGTCGGCCACGCCGGCCGACTACGAGAAGCGCGTGACCGGGCAGATCGCCGAACAGGTCGTGCGGCCGACGGGGCTCGTCGATCCGGAAATCGAAGTGCGGCCGGCGAGCTCGCAGGTCGACGACGTGCTCGCCGAGATCAACGCGCGCGTGAAAGCCGAGGAGCGCGTGCTGATCACCGTGCTGACGAAGCGCATGGCCGAACAGCTCACCGAGTTCCTGGCCGACCACGGGGTCAAGGTGCGTTACCTGCACAGCGACATCGACACGGTCGAGCGTGTCGAAATCATCCGTGACCTGCGGCTCGGCACGTTCGACGTGCTGGTCGGGATCAACCTGCTGCGCGAAGGGCTCGACATTCCAGAGGTGTCGCTGGTCGCGATCCTCGACGCGGACAAGGAAGGCTTCCTGCGCGCGGAGCGCTCGCTGATCCAGACGATCGGCCGGGCCGCGCGGAACGTGAACGGCAAGGCGATCCTCTACGCGGACAACATGACCGAGTCGATGAAGCGCGCGATCGGCGAGACCGAGCGGCGCCGCGCGAAGCAGATTGCCTACAACGAGCAGATGGGCATCACGCCGCGCGGTGTCGTGAAGCGCATCAAGGACATCATCGACGGCGTCTACAACGCGGACGAGGCACGCGCCGAGCTGAAGGAAGCGCAGCAGCGTGCGAAATTCGAGGACATGTCGGAAAAGCAGCTCGCGAAGGAAATCAAGCGGCTCGAGAAGCAGATGGCCGACTACGCGAAGAACCTCGAGTTCGAGAAGGCTGCCGCGACCCGCGACCAGCTTGCGCTGCTGCGTGAGCGCGTGTTCGGCGCGAACGTCGGCGATCACGTCAACGGCGGCCGGTAAATCTTTCCAAGCGTCACAGAAACCTTGCGGTAACGAGCCTGTAAGCCTTGTCGGATCAGGGGTTTACACGGCTCGTCGTTTGTTCCGGAACAGGTTCGGTGCTAAACTTCGCAATTATTGAGAATTGTTCGCATTAACGTTATTCGTCGCGTTAGTGTTTTCGGCGGGCAGGCCTGGCGGTCGGTCCGCATGGTTCCAGATCAAATAACAAGGAGTGTCCATGTTGGGTTCTTCGTTCATCCGCACGACGGTTGCGGTAGCGGCGGCGCTTGCCGCGATGTCGGCCTCGGCTGCCGAATATCCGATCGGCAAGCAGCAGATCCAGGGCGGCATGGAAATCGGCGCGGTGTACCTGCAGCCGATCACGATGGACCCGGAAGGGATGATGCGCAAGGCGTCGGATTCCGACATCCACCTCGAGGCCGACATCCATGCGGTCAAGAACAACCCGACGGGTTTCGCGGAAGGCGACTGGATGCCGTACCTGCAGGTCACGTACAAGCTGACGAAGCAGGGCGACACGAAGTGGAAGGCCGAAGGCGACCTGATGGGCATGGTCGCGAGCGATGGTCCGCACTACGGCGACAACGTGAAGCTGAACGGCCCGGGCAAGTATCACCTGACGATGGTCGTCAAGCCGCCGATGCAGACGGGCCACATGGCGTTCGGTCGTCACATCGACAAGGAAACGGGCGTGGGCGCATGGTTCAAGCCCATTACCCTCGAATACGACTTCCCGTTCGCCGGTATCGGCAAGAAGGGCGGTTACTGATCGGTGGCATCACGGACGGCGCGCTTCGGCACGCCGTCGGCGTAGAGAATCCAGAATGAAAATTCCCCAGAAAATCGTTGCCGCAGCCGCTGCGTTGTGGCTTGCCGGCGCAGCGTACGCTGCCGACCTGCCGACGTTCAAGCTCGAAATGGCGGACGGCAAGCTGACTCCCGCCCGCATCGAAGTGCCGGCCGGCCAGCGTTTCAAGATCGAGATCAAGAACACCGGCAAGGGCGCAGCCGAATTCGAGAGCGTGCAGCTGCGCAAGGAGAAGGTGCTTGCGCCGGGTGCCGATTCGTTCGTGGTCGTCGCGCCGCTGTCGCCGGGCGAATACAAGTTTTTCGACGATTTCCACCAGCAGGCGCAGGGCGTGATCGTCGCGAAGTAACACGTTTTATCTGCGCGCGGGCTCACCAACCCGGTGTTCTGCGCGTCAGGAGGTATCGATGGGTCAGATCTTGTTCATCGTCTGGCGGGAGAGCGTCGAAGCGCTGCTCGTCGTCGGCATTCTCTATGCATGGCTGAAAAACGGCGACGACGACGCGCGCCGCGGCCTGCCTTTCCTGTGGGCCGGCGTCGGTGTCGGCTTGCTGATGGCCGTGGGCCTCGGCGCCGCGCTGGTCGGTTTCACCGAAGTGCTGTCCGGCGACGCGCAGGACTACTTCCAGACCGCGATGGTGCTGATCGCATGCGTGCTGATCGTGCAGATGGTGCTGTGGATGCGCCGGCACGGCCGCACGCTGAAGCGCGACATGGAGCAATCGCTTCAGCAGAGCACGCGCGATTCGAACTGGTGGGGCGTCGCGGTGCTGGTCGCGCTCGCGATCGCGCGCGAGGGCAGCGAGACGGTGATCTTCCTGTACGGTCTCGGTTTCGGCCAGTCGGGCCACGTCGACGGCAGCCAGATGCTCGCGGTCGTGATCGGCCTCGGCCTTGCGTTCTTCACGTTCTATCTGCTGCAGCTCGGCGGCAAGTACTTCTCGTGGCGGCATTTCTTCCGCGTCACCGAAGTGATGCTGCTGTTCCTCGGCGCAGGCCTGTTCCAGACCGGCGTCGACAAGCTGATCGACAAGGAAATCCTGCCGCTCGGCATTTCGCAGGTGTGGGACACGTCCGCGATCCTCGATGATTCGGGCACGTTCGGCTCGCTCGTCGCGACGCTGACCGGTTATCGCGCGCACCCGGCACTGACCAACCTGGTTGCGTACGCGGTGTACTGGGCGGTGGTCTGGCTGCTGATGAAGCGTGCGAGCCGTCGTCCGGCCGTCGCTGCGGGTCGCGCGGCATGAGCGTTGCCGCCGCAGCCAAGCCGGGCTGGCTCGCGCAGGCGGGCCAGTGGATGCAGCGCCACGGCGCGCTGATCCGCGGCATCCAGTGGGCCGTCGTCGCCGTCTATGCATTCCTGATCATCGTGCCGGCGGTGTTGCCGCTGCCGGACGACTCCGCGCACCTGTGGAGCAACCTCACGCTGATCGCGCAATTCACGTTCTGGGGCATCTGGTGGCCGTTCGTGCTGCTGTCGATGGTGATGCTCGGCCGTGTCTGGTGCGGCGTGCTGTGTCCGGAGGGCGCGCTCACCGAATTCGCGAGCAAGTTCGGCCGGGGCGGCCCGATTCCGCGCTGGATCCGGTGGGGTGGCTGGCCGTTCGTCGCGTTCGGGCTCACGACGATCTACGGGCAGATGGTGAGCGTGTACCAGTACCCGCTCGCGGTGCTGTTCGTGCTCGGCGGCTCGACCGTCGGCGCGATCGTGATCGGCGTGCTGTACGGCCGCGAGAAGCGCGTGTGGTGCAAGTACCTGTGCCCGGTCAACGGCGTGTTCGGGCTGCTCGCGCGGCTTGCGCCGATGCGCTACAAGGTCGACGAGGAGGCATGGCGCCGTTCGTACAAGAACGGCGAGCATGGCCATCGCGTGATTCCGATCAACTGCGCACCGCTCGTGCCGTTGCGCAACATGCAGGGCGCGGCGGACTGCCATATGTGCGGCCGCTGCAGCGGGCACCGGGATGCGATCTCGCTGTCGTTGCGCTCGCCGTCCGACGAAGTCGTGAACCTCGGCGCGCAAAAGGCGAACCCGTGGGACACCGCGCTGATCCTGTACGGCCTGCTCGGCGTTGCGATCGGTGCGTTCCACTGGACCGTCAGCCCGTGGTTCGTGCAGATCAAGCAATGGCTCGCGGGCTGGCTGATCGACCATGACATCACGTGGCCGCTCGAAACCAATGCACCGTGGTTCCTGCTCACGCATTATCCGGATCGCAACGACGTCTTCTCCTGGCTCGACGGCGGGCTGGTCGTCAGCTACATCGTCAGCACGGGGCTCGTGTACGGCACGGCGCTGCTGGTGCTGCTGGCCGGCGCCACGCTGATGCTCGGCCGCTTCGAGCGCGTGCGGCTGCATCATCTCGCGCAGGCATTGATCCCGATCGCGGGCGCGGGCGTGTTTCTTGGCCTGTCGGCCACGACGCTGTCGCTGCTTCGTGCCGAGCATGTGCCGCTCGGTTGGGCAACCGATGTACGCATCGCGATCCTGGTCGGCGCCAACGCATGGAGTGCGTGGCTCGCGTGGAAAGTGACGGGGCGTTATGCGGCCTTGCCGCGCCGGCTTGCGGCATTCGCGTGGTTCGCGGTCGCGCTTGCCGTCATCGACAGCGCATGGTGGCTGATGTTCTGGGGTTTCTGAAGCGGCTCGTGCGCCGCTTCGGCGGTCATGCACTCACGCGGTAACGAATCTCGGGAACCTGCTTCGCGCATTGGCCGCCCAAATAAAAAAGCGACACGTCGAAGGACGTGTCGCTTTTTTCTTCCTTGTGCGAGAACCAAAAAAAGTGGCTTGGCTTGCTGCAACGGCTGCTTGAGTGTGTTTGCACGAAGGGGTCTAGATCTCGCGTGCAAGCCGTTACGCTGGCTAATGCCCAACACCTCTCAGGGAGGTGGTCCCCACAATACTCTGTCGTTACTTCGTCAGGATCAGTTTGCCGAGCCGTGTGGCGCGCAACTGATAGGTCTCTCCGTTATGCGCGATGCTGACGTGGCTTTGGCCTTGCAGCAGCGCATCGCTGCTGACGACCCGCGTGCCTGCATCGCGGTTGCCGGCGGGCTTCGCCGGCGTGGTGACCGCTGCCGTCTTCTGGCGGCTGCTGCCTGCGGTGCCGCTCGGGCGGCGCAAGGTCAGCGTGGTCGGGCGCATGGTGTCGGTCATTCGGTTGATCGGTGACTGTCGATACGATGGAATGAATTCTAAATGATAACTATTCCCATTTACAAAAACTCTTTATCGATCGGAAATAGGAATCTGATAGCTTGAATCAAAGGGGCGGCCCGCAGGCCGCCGCCGGGTTCAGTGCAGCGGATCGGGATCCTTGCGGCCCTGCGCGTACTCGCGGATCAGGCGAACCGTGTCGATATCCGACGTGCGGTATGCCTCCTTGACGATCCCGTGCGTCTGGCGCGCGTCTTCGCTGTCGTCGGTGACGACCAGCGTCGTGCGGTATTCGAAACGCAGGAACAGCTCGTGGTCGTCGCGTTCCTCGATCGTCATCGTCAGCGAGCCGCCGATCTCGCCGTCGGCGGCGCGGATGTCGTAGCGGACCTGCTGATTCGGCGTGAACGTGACGTGGTCGCGCACGGTCGCATGACCGTAGTGCAGTTCACGCTCGAGCGTCGTCTCCGTCCGTTCATGGACGACGCAGCTGTCGAGACCGAGCACGAACAGTTGCGGTTGTTCGGCGCGCAGCACGAGACCTTCCCAGAGCTGGTCGCGGGTGAGGGTGGGCACGGCCGGATCGTCGGAGTTGATCTGGATCAGATGTTCGAAGTTCAAGGGGACGGGTTCCTTCTGGTGGCGGGCGGCCACATGGCTCAAGAAGTCATTGTGACGCAAAACGGGCAGTTTCGCGGCACCTGCCCGTGCGTCCATGCCTCATGCCTCGATACGGCCCATGCGCCCCGTCTGGTAGTCGACGACAGCCTGCCGGATCTCTTCCTCGGTATTCATCACGAACGGGCCGTAGCGGACGATCGGCTCGTTGAGCGGTACGCCGCCAATCAGCAGCAGGTCGAGCGGCGTGTCGCCGGCAGCGAACGTGACCGTGTCGCCGTCGTCGCCATACACGACCATGTGCCTTGCGTCGACTGCCTGCCTGTCGGGCCCGTAGAGGCCCGTTCCGTCGATCGGATAGGCGAATACACGATAGCCTGCCGGGACGGGCTGCGTGACCGTTGCACCGGGCTGCAGCGTGTAATGCTGGTAGAGGATCGGCGTGCGTGTCTCGATCGCCGCCCGGACGCCGAACGCTTCGCCGGCGATCACGCGCACGCGCGCGAGACCGTCCGGCGACGTGGCGCTCGGGATGCGATCGGCCGGGATCTCCTGGTAGCGCGGCGCGATCAGCTTGTCGCGCCGCGGCAGGTTGACCCACAGCTGGAAGCCGTGGGAGCGGCCGCCTGCCTGCGCGAATTCAGGATCCGGCATCTCGCTGTGCACGACGCCGGCGCCCGCCGTCATCCATTGCACGTCGCCCGGGCCGAGTGTGCCGGCATGGCCGGACGAGTCGCGATGACGGAAGCGCCCGTCGAGTGCGTAGGTCACGGTCTCGAAGCCGCGATGCGGATGGTCGGGGGCGCCCTTGGCTTCGCCGGGCGCGTAGTCGACGGGGCCCATTTCGTCGAGCAGCAGGAACGGATCGAAATCCATCAGCAGCCGGGTCGGGAACGGGCGGTGAACCACGAAGCCGCCGCCTTCGGTCGTGCGAAGGGCGGGGTACGTGCGGTCAAGCGAGCGAGCGGTCGTCATGCGGATACCCTCGAAATCATCGGAATAGCGTTATTTTTGAAACATAGAGCTATTATATTGGGCGTTTTACCGTTCGATTCGCGACGGTTCGCAATGGATTGTTCTGAAATTGGAACGATGAGATGAATATCGATGCACACAACCTGAACGACCTCATGTACTTTTCGCAGGTCGTCGAACATGGCGGTTTCTCGGCGGCGGAGCGCGTGCTGGGCATCTCGAAATCGCGCCTGTCGCGGCGCCTGACCGAACTCGAGGCGGCGCTCGGCGTGCGCCTGTTGCAGCGCTCCACACGCAAGCTCGCGCTGACCGAGGCGGGGGAGCTGTTCTACCAGCACTGCCAGGCGATGCTGGCCGAAGCGCAGGCTGCGATGAACGCGGTCCAGCAGTTGCGTGCATCGCCGCGCGGCTCGGTGCGAGTCAGTGTGCCCGTGACGCTGTCGCAGACGATGCTGTCGCGCATCCTGCCCGAATTCCTGCGCCGTTATCCCGAGGTGAAGGTGCACGTCCGCGTGACGAATCGCGTGATCGACCTGTTCGAGGATTCGATCGACGTCGCGCTGCGTGTGCGCTCGGAGCCGCCGCAGAACGCGAATATCGTCGTGCGGCCGCTGTGGCGCACCGAGCAGATGCTGGTCGGCGCGCCGAGCCTGCTGAGCCAGAATGCGCCGCCGCTGGTACCGGACGACCTGAGCGGATTCGAAACGCTCGATACGCCGAGCGTCGACGGGCGGCACGTGTTCAACCTGATCGCGCCGGACGGTACGCGTCACGTGCACGAACACGACCCGCGGCTGGTGACGGCCGACCTGATGACGATCCGCGAAGCCGTGCTCGATGGCCTCGGCATCGCGGCGCTGCCGGAGATGATGTACGGCAACGCGCTGCGCGCGGGGCAACTGTCGCCGGTGATGCCGGGCTGGACGCTGCCCGTGCCGCAACTGTACGCGGTGTTCGTGTCGCGGCAGGGGATGCCGCCCGCTGTGCGTGCGTTTGTCGACTATCTGGTCGAGAAGCTCGATCACGGTGCCTACAAGGAACCGGGGTGTCCGGAGCGTGCGAAGAAGGAAGCGGCGGCCGATGTTTCGGCGACCTGAACACGACGTGCACGGCGACGCAAATTTGTTTTGTCATTGAAGCGTCGCCTGCAATCGCAAGTTTCAATCGCCGGAACCTTGAATGCGCGTGCGTGCGAGCCTATATTGAAATCCCATTTCGTGAAGGAAGTTCTGAGCGAAATCAGGTGGCCGCATATATTGTGAGCCAGATAGGGCAGAACGCGCAGTCCGTGCAGACCACGGCAGAGTCGCATTTGCGTTGCTCGAGGCGTAACCGATACCGCCAAAGAGCCCGCCGCCCGAAGGCGCCCGCGTGCGCATGAAAAAAGGCCTTCATCTGGCGATGAAGGCCTTTTACTTTGTGCGCGGCCGGCCAGGTGCGGCCGGCGAGGCGCGGCCGGCGAGGTGTGGCCGATTGTGCGCCGCCGGCGAGCGCCTGATTGCGCGTGCGTTACTTCGCTTTTGCGGTCGGCTCGGTCACGAAGCCGAGCTTCGTCAAGCCGCCGGCCTGCGCATCCGACATCACTTCGGCGACGTGTTCGTAGGCAACCTTGCGGTCCGCACGCAGGTGCAACTCCGGCTGCGGCGTGCGTTTTGCCGCTTCCGCGATGCGTTCCTGCAATTGTTCGCGCGTGACCGTATGGTCGTCCCACAGGATCGTGCCGTCGCCCTGGATCGCGACGTCGACCGTCTGCGGTTTTTCGTCGACAGGCTGGCTGCTGGCATGCGGCAGGTCGATCTTCACCGCGTGCTGCATCGCCGGGATCGTCACGAGGAAAATGATCAGGAGTACGAGCATGACGTCGACGAGCGGCGTCATGTTGATCTCGCTCATCACGGCATCGTCGTCATCGTCGCTGAAACCGGTGTTCATTGCCATGGTTCACCCCGTCTCAGTTGGCGCGCGTCGCGAGACGCAGGCCGTCGCGCGTCGACGACGATGCAAGGCTCGCGCCCGTCACGAAATACGCGTGCAGGCCGTGCGCGAAGCGACGCAGCTTGCTGACCACGCCCTTGTTCGCACGGGTGAGTGCGTTGTAGCCGAGCACGGCCGGGATCGCGACGAACAGGCCGAATGCGGTCATGATCAGCGATTCGCCGACCGGGCCCGCGACCTGGTCGATCGACGTCTGGCCGGATGCGCCGATCGCGAGCAGTGCGTGGTAGATCCCCCAGACCGTACCGAACAGGCCGACGAACGGCGCCGTGCTGCCGACCGACGCGAGGATCGCGAGGCCGCTTTGCATGCGCGAGATGCCTTCGTCCATCGTGTCCTTCAGGCAGCGCGTGACCCAGTCCGACACGTCCATGCGGTCGTGCAGGTGCGGTTGCGTCTGATGGTGGTGATCGGCGGCTTCCTTGCCCGACAGCGCGAGCGCGAGGAACGGATTGTCGTTCGGCGTCGAGGCGGCGAGCCCGAGCTTCTTGATGCCGTCGTCGAAGTTGTCCGAATGCCAGAACGCCTGTTCGGCGTTCTTCGTCAGGCGGTTCAGGCGGATCACGTTCCAGCCCTTGATGACGATCACGATCCACGACAGGATCGACATCACGAGCAGCGTGATCGCGATGGCGCGCGTGACGAAATCACCTTGCGCCCAGACGTGCGCGATACCGTAGCTTTGCATTTTCTTGTTTCCTTTGAATCTACCGAATATGACGGGTTAGTCGTCGAGCGTGAAGTTGAAGGGCAGCGTATGGGCGGCGCGGATCGCCTGGCCGTTCTCGATATACGGCGGACAGGTGCTGGCGCGCGTCGCCTCGAGCGCGGCTTCGTCGAGACGCGGGTAGCCGCTGCTCTTCTGCAGCTGGACGCTTTCGATCTTGCCCGTCACGCCGATGACGAAGTGAACATAAGCCGTGCCCGTTTCGCCGCGACGCTTCGACATCGTCGGATAGGCGGGCTTCACGAAATTGCAGCTGAGCGCCGTGACGTTCTTCGGCGCGCTGACCTGCATCGTCTCGCGGGCCGGGCCGGGGGCTGCAGCCGGAGCGGCAGGCGCCGGCGCGGCGGGAGCCGGTGTCGGATCGACCGCTGCCGGCGCGGGCGTCGGCGACGGTGCCTGCGCGACCGGCTGAGGCGTCGGGACGGCTTTCTGTACCGGCTTCGGCTCGACCTTCGGCTTCACGCGCGGCGCGGGCTTGGGCGGCGTGGGCTGCTGCGCGGCCGACTGGACCGCGACCGGCTGGGCAGGGGGCGCGGGCGGAATGAGCTGTGCGGTGATCGACTGAACCTCGATCTCCTTCGCCGGCGGCGGCGCGTTGCGATGGAGCCAGGCGGCCGTCAGCATGATCGCATGTGCGGCAAGCACACCGACCGCGACGACGATCACTCGGGGATTCATACGTGGTGCGGCCGGCAAGATGCCGGCGGGAGTGGAATGCGAAGCCTGCATGTTAGCTTGAAAGAACGATGTCGCACCCGGGGCGCGGCGGGTGAATCGGCATCACTTGCGGAAGATCAGCAGCGAGATGCAAACGGTGGTCACAAATCCGATCAGCAATTCCATGACAGGCTCCTTGGCAGGTAAGCCGCTGGCTCGCGTAGACGGTGGCTTGCTGACGGTCAAAACAAAAATGCGGCCTGGGCCGCATGTATACACCCGGCGCCGGTCAGGCCGCCTTGCGTTCGTAGAACGTGACCGGGATCGGATGAGCGTGGTGCTCGACACCGCACTGGCTCGCGCAGACGCCTTGTTCGGCCATGAGGTCGCGTACGGACTCCTCGCACTTGCCGCAGCACGTGGCCACGCCGAGCTCGAACTGGAGTTCATCGAAAGAGTTCACGCCCTCTGCGAGGGACGCGCGAATCTTGCGATCGGAAACAGACTTGCACACGCAGACGATCATGGTGAGTTGCGATAGCTAACGTTAATGCGAATTATTATCATTAATTTTGCGGACGTTGACAAGCGCGGGCCGGGCTTTTTTTAGGTCATCAGACCCTTGAAGCGATGGGGGCGGTGGAGCGGCACGCGGAAGCGGGCGTGCCGGCTCGTGTCAGGCGGTCGCGCAGGCGCGCGCGTTCGGCGAGGAAATGGTGACGGATTCGACCGGTGCGGCGAGGCCGAGCAGCGTCGACGCGAGTACCTGCAACTGGCGGCCGTCGCTGGTCGAGCAGAAGCGGGGCGGCGCGGCGCGCGTGCCGGCCGGTGCTCGCAGGTTGCGCTCGTCGAGAATCCGGGCGAGCTGGCGCGCGATTGCGTCGCTCGTGTCGACGATCGTCAGGCGGTCGCCCACAAGGTCACGAATCGTTTCCGTGAAGAACGGGTAATGCGTGCAGCCGAGTACCAGCGTATCGGCGCCGTCGTCGAGCATCGGCTGCAGATAGCTGTCGAGCAACGCGCGCAAGGCGGGCGAATTCGTGTCGCCGCGCTCGATGGCCTCGACGAGCCCGTGGCCGGGCTGGCAGATGAAGCGGCGGCCGGCGCCGTAGCGGTCGAGCAGCGCCTGGAAGCGCGGGCTGTTCAGCGTCGACTGCGTGGCGAGGACGCCCGCGACGCCGCTCGCGGACACGGCGACGGCCGGCTTGATGCCCGGCTCGACGCCGACGAGCGGCATCGGCAGGTGTTCGCGGATCGCGGCGATCGCGCGTGCGGTTGCGGTGTTGCAGGCGATGACGAGCGCCTTCGCCCCTTCGCGGGCCAGCCACTCGCCGATTGCCAGCGTGCGTTCCGTAATGAACGCCTCGTCGCGCGGACCATAAGGTGCGTGGTGCGAATCGGCGACGTAGATGAACGATTCGTCGGGCAGCTGCGCGCGCGCGGCGCGCAGTACCGACAGGCCACCCAGCCCTGAATCGAAGATGCCGATGGGGGCAACGGTCGTGGACGTCGCGGCGATAACGGAAGGTGTCGACATGAAAGGGCGGGTGGCGATGGCGGGAAGGGCGGAGCGCGCTTACTCCGGCGAACCCATCATCGTTTGCTGGTAGTTCTGCAGGCCGACCTTGCCGATCAGGTCGATCTGCGTTTCCAGCCAGTCGATGTGTTCCTCGGTGTCGTCGAGGATCTTTTCGAAGATCTCGCGCGACACGTAGTCACGAACCGATTCGCAATAGGCGATCGCTTCCTTGCAGGTGGACTGCGAGATCTGCTCGAGCTTCAGGTCGCACTTCAGGATCTCTTCGGTTTCCTCGCCGACGAGCAGCTTGTGCAGGTCCTGCAGGTTCGGCAGGCCGTCGAGCATGAATACGCGCTCGATCAGCCAGTCGGCGTGCTTCATTTCGCCGATCGACTCGTCGTACTCGTGCTTGCCCAGTTTCTCGAGGCCCCAGTGCTTGTACATGCGCGCATGCAGGAAGTACTGGTTGATCGCCGTGAGTTCATTCTTCAACTGGGCGTTCAGATATTCGATGACTTTCTTGTCGCCTTGCATGGCTTGTTCCTTGTTCAGTGGGGCTTCAGAAACCGAAAGATAATCGCTCGTACGAGAAAAGCCAAGCCTCAAAGCCTTGCCGGGCCTGCCTTTTGCATGTAATGAGAATCAGCCTCGAATAACCGGCCGCACACAATAATGAGAACGAGAAGCAAAAAGGCCGGACTCGCGTCCGGCCTTGCATTCGATCGCGCTTATGCAGTCGCGACCGGGATCTTGCCGATCTTCGCCTGCCACTCCTTCGGGCCGGTCTGGTGCACCGACGTGCCCGACGAATCGACGGCGACCGTCACCGGCATGTCCTGCACGTCGAACTCGTAGATCGCTTCCATGCCGAGGTCTTCGAATGCGAGCACCTTCGCGCCGCGGATCGCCTTCGACACGAGGTATGCGGCGCCGCCGACGGCCATCAGGTAGGCCGCCTTGTGCTTCTTGATCGCGTCGATCGCGACCGGGCCGCGCTCGGCCTTGCCGACCATCGAGATCAGGCCGGTTTGCGCGAGCATCGTCTCGGTGAACTTGTCCATGCGCGTGGCCGTCGTCGGGCCTGCCGGGCCGACCACTTCGTCGCGCACCGGATCGACCGGGCCGACGTAGTAGATCACGCGGTTGGTGAAGTCGACCGGCAGCTTCTCGCCCTTCGCGAGCATGTCGGCGATGCGCTTGTGCGCAGCGTCGCGGCCGGTGAGCATCTTGCCCGACAGCAGCAGCGTCTGGCCCGGCGTCCAGCTGGCGACTTCTTCCGGCGTCAGCGTGTTCAGGTCGACGCGCTTGCTGGTTTCCGTGTTCGGTTCCCACTGGACCTTCGGCCATGCGTCGAGCGACGGTGCTTCAAGCTTGGCCGGGCCCGAGCCGTCGAGCACGAAGTGCGCGTGGCGCGTGGCCGCGCAGTTCGGGATCAGCGCGACCGGCTTCGATGCCGCGTGCGTCGGTGCCGCCATGATCTTCACGTCGAGCACGGTGGCCAGGCCGCCGAGGCCCTGTGCGCCGATGCCGAGCGCGTTGACCTTCTCGTGCAGCTCGACGCGCAGTTCCTCGACCCAGTCCTTCGGGCCGCGCGCAATGATTTCCTGGATGTCGATCGGCTCCATCAGCGATTCCTTCGCCATCAGCATCGCCTTCTCGGCGGTGCCGCCGATGCCGATCCCGAGCATGCCGGGCGGGCACCAGCCCGCGCCCATCGTCGGGACCGTCTTCAGCACCCAGTCGACGATCGAGTCGGACGGGTTCAGCATCACGAACTTCGACTTGTTCTCCGAGCCGCCGCCCTTCGCCGCGACCTGCACGTCGACCTTGTCGCCCGGCACGATCTCGTAGTGGATCACGGCCGGCGTGTTGTCCTTCGTGTTCTTGCGGGCGCCTTCCGGCGGATTGACGATCGACGCGCGCAGCACGTTGTCCGGGTGCGTGTAACCGCGGCGCACGCCTTCGTTGATCATGTCGGTGAGGCCCATCGTCGCGCCGTCCCAGCGCACGTCCATGCCGACCTTCACGAAGATCGTGACGATGCCGGTGTCCTGGCAGATCGGACGCTTGCCTTCCGCGCACATGCGGCTGTTCGTGAGGATCTGCGCGATCGCATCCTTCGCGGCCGGGCTTTCTTCCAGTTCGTACGCGCGGCCGAGGGCCTGGATGTAGTCGAGCGGGTGGTAGTAGCTGATGTACTGCAGCGAATCCGCGATGCTCTGGATCAGGTCTTCCTGTTTGATGACGGTCATGGCTGAGACTCTGTGGGGACAGTGGGGAATGCGTTTATGCGTTGGCGGCCGCTTCGGCCGGCTTGCGGGGCTCGTTCGCTGCAGGCGCGTGCCCGTCGTGGGCGTGCGTCTCGTGGAAATGGGCCGGGTGCGTGTGCGTCGTCAGGCGGTCGACCCACGCCATCACGAGCGCCGACACCAGGAACGACACGTGGATGATCACCTGCCACATGATCGCGTGCATCGTGTGCTGGTCGGGGTTGATGAACGTCTTCAGCAGGTGGATCGACGAAATGCTGATCAGCGCCATCGACAGCTTGACCTTCAGCACGCCCGCGTTCACGTGGTCGAGCCATTCGGGCTCGTCGGGGTGGCCCTCGATGCCGAGGCGCGACACGAACGTTTCGTAACCGCCGACGATCACCATGATCAGCAGGTTCGAGATCATCACCACGTCGATCAGGCCGAGCACCGCGAGCATCACGCTGATTTCGTCGAGGCTGGTCGCATGCGACAGCAGGTGCCAGACTTCCTTCAGGAACAGGAACACATAGACGGCCTGCGCGACGATCAGGCCGAGATAAAGCGGAACCTGGAGCCAGCGGCTCATGAAAATCAGCGCGGGAAGCGGGCGAAGCGGGCGACGCGCGGGGCGGCCGGGCGAATGCGGGGCGGACATGGTGGAGACTCGGGCGCGGTGCGCAGGTATCGGGGGTAATCTTGAAAAGGCGCGCTATTGTAACGCGTCGGCCGGCGCGGCTGCAGTGACGCGCCGGCACGGCCAGGGACGGATCAGGACGCGGCGGCGGGCACGCGTTTCACGCGCAGGCTCGCGAGCACGATGCCTGTGACGACGCACGCGAGCGCGATGCCGTGGGCGAGGGTCGGGCGCTCGCCGAGGAACACGATGCCATACGCGGCCGCGGCGACCGGCAGCACCGCGCTGAACACGCCGGCGAGGCTGCCCGGCACGTGCCGGATGCCCTTCATCCACAGCCAGAACGAGAAGATGCTGGCCGACAGGCCGTACCAGACGACGAGCGCCCAGGTGCCGGCCGGCACGCTCGCGTAATCGAAATGCCACATGGCCGTCGCGCCGAGCGGCAGCATCAGGCACAAGCCGAACAGGTGCGTGTACGCGCAGATGTCGATCGGCGCGAGCGTCTGCGTGAGGCGGCGCGACAGGATCACGTAGATCGATTCGCAGCACACCGCGCCGAGGATCAGCAGGTTGCCGGTGAGCGACGACGATGCGCCGTGCCCGGCGGCGCTGCCGTTCGCGAGGTTGATCGTCACGACGCCGGCGATCGCGAGCGCGATCGACACGAGCGCACGGCCGTTCGGTTTTTCACGCAGGATCAGCCACGCGAACAGCGCGACGATCGCCGGGATGGTGCTGGTGATCACGCCGGCCGCGACCGCGCTCGTGCGCTGCACGCCGTTCAGCATCAGCAGCGTGAACATGAAGGTGCCGAAGAACGCCTGCAGGAACAGGTTCAGCCATTCGCCGCGCTTGACGGTGCGCATCTTCACCGGGCTGAATAGCGGCCACAGCACGGCGATCGCAATCACGAAGCGCAGTGTGGCGAGGATGGCGACGGGAACGAAGGCGACGATCGATTTGCCGATACCGACATTGCTGCCGACGAACAGCATCGACAGAACGAGAAAGAAAGCATAGCGATTCAAGCTGGAATCCGGAAGGCGAGTTCAGTTAGGATTGTAGGGTCGCGCTCGTTACAGCGTAAAGCTGCAAGCGGCGCCGCCCGGCGGGTGAAACGGCCGTGCCGCGTAAGTGACGGGTAAGTTGGAGCGCTTATTGTGGACACTGTCGGGTCGCCCGGTCGCCATCGTGCGACGTGGTGCGGCGCAGCATCGCGCAGCGGCCTTCGGGCCGTGCGCGGGTGGTGGGTAGGAGACAGCGGCGCACATGCGCCGGCCAAGACGCGCGGCGCGCACGATCGCGCCGCCATGCAGAGGATTCATGTTCACCAAGGGGTTGTCGATGTCTGCGATTGAAT
This sequence comes from Burkholderia sp. LK4, assembly GCF_001043615.1. Lineage (NCBI taxonomy): Bacteria > Pseudomonadati > Pseudomonadota > Betaproteobacteria > Burkholderiales > Burkholderiaceae > Burkholderia > Burkholderia sp. LK4. The sequence goes on along the minus strand of NZ_LDUL01000104.1, from coordinate 1,408 downwards.
CGGTTCTTCACGAAACCCGCCAGTTTGCGCCGCCCGCGGCGCTCGAGCAGGCGGCGACCATTTCCGGCATGCCGGCCTATCGGGCGCTCGTCGCCGAGGCCGAGCGCGATTACGAAGGCTTCTGGGCGCGCCTCGCGCGCGAGGGGCTCGCGTGGCACAAGCCGTTCACCAAAGTGCTCGACGAGTCCAACGCGCCGTTCTACAAGTGGTTCGACGACGGCGAGCTGAACGCGTCGTACAACTGCCTCGACCGTCACGTCGAAGCCGGCAACGGCGAGCGCGTCGCGGTGATCTTCGAAGCCGACGACGGCACCGTCACGCGCGTCACCTATGCGGATCTCCTCGCCCGCGTGTCGCGTTTCGCGAATGCGCTGAAGAAGCGCGGCATCGGCAAGGGCGACCGCGTCGTCATCTATATCCCGATGTCGATCGAAGGCATCGTCGCGATGCAGGCCTGCGCGCGCATCGGCGCGACGCACTCGGTCGTGTTCGGCGGCTTCTCCGCGAAGTCGCTGAACGAGCGGCTCGTCGACGTCGGCGCGACGGCACTGATCACGGCCGACGAGCAGGCGCGCGGCGGCAAGACGCTGCCGCTCAAGAGCATCGCCGACGAGGCGCTCGCGCTGGGCGGCTGCGAAGCGGTGAAGAGCGTGATCGTCTATCGCCGCACCGGCGGCAAGATCGACTGGCACGCCGACCGCGACCTGTGGATGCACGAACTGACGGCCGGCGAGTCCGACACGTGCGAGCCGGAATGGGTGAGCGCCGAGCATCCGCTGTTCATCCTGTATACGTCGGGCTCGACCGGCAAGCCGAAGGGCGTGCAGCACAGCACCGGCGGCTACCTGCTGTGGGCCGCGCAGACGATGAAGTGGACCTTCGACTGGAAGCCCACCGACGTGTTCTGGTGCACGGCCGACATCGGCTGGGTCACCGGCCATACGTACATCACGTACGGCCCGCTCGCCTGCGGCGGCACGCAGGTCGTGTTCGAGGGCGTGCCGACCTGGCCGGACGCCGGCCGCTTCTGGAAGATGATCGGCGACCACAAGGTCAGCGTGTTCTACACCGCGCCGACCGCGATCCGTTCGCTGATCAAGGCCGCCGAGGCCGACGACAAGGTGCATCCGAAGAGCTACGACCTGTCGAGCCTGCGCATCATCGGCACGGTCGGCGAGCCGATCAATCCGGAAGCGTGGATGTGGTATCACAAGCACGTCGGCCAAGAGCGCTGCCCGATCGTCGATACGTGGTGGCAGACCGAGACGGGCGGCCACATGATCACGCCGCTGCCGGGCGCGACGCCGACCGTGCCCGGTTCGTGCACGCTGCCGCTGCCGGGCATCATGGCCGCGGTGGTCGACGAAACCGGCCAGGACGTGCCGAACGGGCAAGGCGGCATTCTCGT
>NZ_LDUL01000103.1:0-9403 GCF_001043615.1 Burkholderia sp. LK4 | reverse complement strand
TCCAACTTTGCGGGGTCAGTTCAGATGCGGCGCGTTCTGCTTCAGGCAAGCGCGCCGCCGACCTGAAACGACGGCAGGCGGGCGCGAGACTCTGGATACGATTCAATCGACGCCGTGAAACACCGCGTCCTCCGGCCCGAGGTATGCCGGCGGGCGCCACGTCGCGTCGCGCATCGAATGCTGGACGAGGTTCTCGACGCCGAGCAGCACCGCGAAGATCGCCATTCGCACCGGAATGCCGTTGTCGGTCTGACGGAAGATCGCGAGGCGCGGGTCGCGGTTCAGGTCGACCGACAGGTCGTTCGCGCCGGGCCGGCTGTCGCGCGGCAGCGGGTGCATGATCAGCGTGTCGGGCTTGCACACCGTGTCGACGAGCGCCTGGTTGATCTGGAAATCCGGCGTGTAGCCTTCGAACGACTCGTCGGTGAAGCGCTCCTTCTGGATCCGCGTCGCGTAGACGACGTCCGCGCCGCGCAGCCCGGCCGCGAGGTCGGTGGTCTGCTCGATCACGTGGCCGTTCGTCGCGATCTGGTCGACGATGTAGGCCGGCATCTCGAGCGTCGGCGGCGACACGAGCGTGAACTTCAGGCCGCGGTACAGCGCGAGCAGCTTGACGAGCGAGTGCACGGTGCGCCCGTACTTGAGGTCGCCGACCAGCGCGATGTGCGCGCCGTCGACGATCTTGCCGAGCCGCGAGAACTCGCGCTGGATCGTATAGAGATCGAGCAGCGCCTGGCTCGGGTGCTCGCCGGGGCCGTCGCCGCCGTTGATCACGGGCAGGTTGGTCGCGCGCGCGAACTCGGCCACCGAGCCTTTCTCCGGGTGGCGGATCACGAGCGCATCGACGTAGCCGGCCATCACGCGGCTCGTGTCGTAGATCGATTCACCCTTGGCCATCGACGAGAACGTGAAGCCCGTCGTGTCGCACACCGAGCCGCCGAGCCGGCAAAAGGCGGCGCCGAACGACACGCGCGTACGCGTGCTGGCTTCGAAGAACAGGTTGCCGAGCACGGCGCCTTCCAGGACGCGCGAAATCTTGTGGCGGCGTGCGATCGGCTGCATCACGTCGGCCACGCGAAACAGTGCCTCGACCGATTCCCGCGAAAACTGGTCGACCGACAGCAGCTGCGGCTTGCCTTCGAAAAAGAACTGCTTGGCGAGCCCTTGATTATCTACGCTTTGCGTATAGCCGCTGCCTTCCGGTGCCGAGCGCTCGACGATTTCCGACACGAAGCGCTCGACGATCTCGGGCATCCCGCGCGATTCCTGCGAATCGTCGGGCAACAGCCAGGTGTCCAGCGCGCGCCGGCTGACGCCGATGCGATTGGCGAACGCTTCGCGGGTCATGTTGAGGCGGCGCATCGCGTCGCGGAGGAAGGCTTGCTGGGGGACGGTCATCGGCGGCTCCTGACGGAAAATATACGCGGTGCGTATATTAGTTCCTGGCGCGTTGAAGTCAAGGAAAATCTGCGCGGACCGGCTGTGTGGCCCGTGTGACATGCGGCGGGTTCGTAGTGGCGCGTCGCGGCCGTCTCCGTATAATCAGGTCAGGCCCCGTGCCCGGTGTCTTGCCGGGTACCGCGCCGCATACGATTCGCCCGTCGGGCTTGTTGATTCGAAGGAGAATGAGAATGACGCGTACGATTGCTGCAATGCTGCTGGTGGTGACCGCCGCGCTCGCCGGTTGCAACACGGTCGCCGGTGTGGGCCAGGATATTTCGAAGGGTGGCCAGGCGATCAGCGATACGGCTGAAAAGGCCAAGTAAGCCGACTGGTTTCGGAATGCAGAAAGCGCCGGCCGTCCCGCGATTGCGGGGCGGCCCGGCGCTTTTTTTTTTCGACCGGCGCCGACGCCGGCGGCGTCACGCGTGTTCGACGAACGCGTAGCGGCCTTCGACCTTGCGCGGCGTGAACCAGCCGTAGTCGGGGAACATCCGGTTGCGCACGTACCAGACGTAGCCCACCAGCAACGCGGTGATCACGAGACTCGGCAGCGCGGTCGACGGATCGCGTCCGAGTTCGGCGATGGTTTTCGGCAACTGCAGCAGCGACAGCAGGATGAACGCGTGATAGGCGCCGACGCGATGGGTCGCGAAGCCCCAGATGAACAGCAGCGACAGCGGCACGGTCAACGCCAGGAACACGGCCACGAGGCCGGTGCCGGCGCCGCTTGCGAAGAAGTAATACGCGAGCACGAGGCTGATCGCCAGTTGGGCGATACCGAGCGCGACCAGGATCCGGACGTGCACCTTGTTCTTGCGGCAGCGCTCGGGGTCGGGGCGCGATGCGATCAGGTGCGCGAGCACGCGATCCTTGAGCCCCTGCCCGGACAGTTCGGCCAGTGCGTCGGCCTTCCTCGTTCCCGCGGAGAGCAGCACCGCGATTCTTGTTTTGGCTTCCTTCCTGTTCATTGCGTGTCGGATTGTTGTTCGATGGTTGTCAAAGGGGCCGGCCACGCGAATATTGCATCTTGCGGGGTGGTGCGCAATCGATTTGCGGCACGCGGACACATTCCTACAGTGGCCGGGGCGCGCGGGCCACGACGATGTGACGGGAGGAAGTGGCCGCCGTTGCCGCAATCCCGCGATGACCGCAGTCATTCGGCGGCGGTTTGAGCGGGGGTGGGCGCGGGGCTGGCTGGCCGGGCATCGTGCGTGTCGGCGAGCCGCTCGCGCCGCCGCGTCGCGCCGACGAGCATGCCCGCGACGACGAGCGCGATGCCGGCGACCCGCGTGACGTTCAACGTTTCACCGAACAGCGCGACCGCGAACAGCACGGCCGAGACCGGCGCGACCGCCGTGAACAGCGCGGCCTCGGTTCCGCTGGTGCGCGCCGAACCCGCGTACCAGCACAGGTAGCCGAGCACGGTCGGCACCAGCGCGTAGTAGGCGATTGCCGACACCGCGCCGAGAGTCCAGCCATCTGCGACCGCGTGCCATTCGAATACAGCCGGCACGAGCGCGAGCACGAAGCCGAGGCCCGACATCGCGGTGGACAGCGCGAGCGGTGGCAGCGGCGCGGCAAGGCGCCGGTTGAGCAGGATGAATACGGCTTCGCATGCGACGGCGGCCAGCACCAGTGCATCGCCGGCAAGCGTCTGGAGCGACGGCAGCGCGTGGCCGGGGGCGAACGTGACGAACAGCACGCCGGCCGTGGCGAGCGCGGCGGCCGCCCAGTCGCGCGGCGTCTGCCGCTCGCGCAGCACGACGGCCGCGATCAGCGTCGACATCGCGGGCAGCGTGCCGAGCATCACGCCTGCGTCGAGCGGCGACGACAGCTTCGTGCCGCTGATCAGCAGCACCGTGTAACCGACGCCGCCCGCCGCAGCCTGGATGACGAGCAGCACGGCGTCGCGGGTGGAAATGCGTGGCCAGCGCATTCGCTGCGCGCGCATCAGCGCGAACAGCAGTGGTGTCGCGATCAGGAAGCGCAGCGCGGTGGCCGTGAACGGCGGCAGGCCGCCTGCCGCGAGACGGCTCGCGATGACGGTGCTGCCGACGCCCGCCATCGCGGCGGCGAGATAGAGATAGCCGATCAGTCGTGTCTTCATGCGCCGCATCGTCGCGTATGGCGGCATCGCGCGTCTTGAACGAAATTGCAACGGGCGCGGGCGCGTCGAGGGCCGTGCGTGGGGCGTTACGCACGTGCGTTTGCGCAGACTGCTGCCGAAGCCGAAGCCGAAGCCGAAGCCGAAGCCGAAGCCGAAACCGAAACCGCAGCCGAAACCGCAGCCGAAACCGCAGCCGACGCCCAAGCCCAAGCCGCGCTAGCCGTCGTCGACATCGGGGCCCGCCTTCGATCGCCTTGCGACCGATCGCGTTGTGCGGGGCCCCGACGTCAACCGACCTGCGCAAACCTCCCAGGCGTGATCCCGAACTGGCGCGCGAACGCGCGCGTCAGGTGGCTCTGATCGGCAAAGCCGGCTTCGGCCGCGGCATCGGCGATCGGCAGGCCGCTGGCGAGCAGCGCGCGTGCCAGCCGCGCACGCGACTGGATCAGGTAGGCATGCGGTGTGATGCCGAGTTCGCGGGCAAACCCGCGCAGCAACTGGAAGCGGCTCACGCCGCTCAGGCCGGCCAGCTCGGCGAGCGAAACGGGGGCGGCCGGTGCCGCGTCGAGCCGCTCCCGCGCGATGCGGATCGCCGGTGCAACGCCCGCCGTCGGCAGCGTGCGGTTCGCGTGCCGGGCGAGCAGCCCGGCGACGAGCATCACGAGTGCCTCGTCGCGGGCGAGCGGCGGGGATTCTCCCGCGACGATGCGCGCATGCAGCCGGCCGACGGCGGCCGTGAGCCGCGCGTCGCGTACCGCCGGATGCGCCAGTTCGATGCCGCCGAGGCCTTCTTCCGCCGCGACGCCCGCGACCAGCGCGGGCGCGAGGTACAGCATCCGCCAGCACCGGCCCGTGCCGGCCTCGATCGGCGAACCGTCGTGCATCTCGCCCGGGTTGACCATGATCGCGTCGCCGGCCAGGGCGTCGACCTGCCCGCGGCCGCTCCACGACCGGTGCGCGCCGCTGACGATCACGCCGACCCCGAATTCGTCGTGCGCGTGGCGCGGAAACGCGCGGTCGGAGTCGAGGCTGATTGCCTCGATGCCTTCGCCGGTCCGTCGGTAGTGGGTGACGCGGTGCATGTGCGCTCCTCGCGCCGGTCGCGGCGCGGATTTCGTGCACTTTAGCGCGTTCCGGCGGCGTGCGCCCTTCATCCTTTTGGCCGATACCGCGCATCGCGCGCAGCCCGCACCATGTGCACATGAGCAGCGTACACGGCCCGCCGGGCCTGAAGCTGCGCGGGAGACGGCAGGTGGAACAACAGGATCCGGTATTCATTCAGGTTGGCGCGCTCGCGGACGGCTTCGCGCCGGAAGCGAACATCCTCGCATCCGTCGATGCGCTCGCCGGGCATACGCTGACGCTCGGCGACGCGTCGGGGGCATGGCGGGTCTACATGTTCGAGCCGGGCGCGCTGCAGTGGCGCGACGCGGCGACCGACACGGGCGGCCGCGAGCCGTGCCGCGTGACGCGGTTGCGCAACGGGCTGTACTTCGTCGACTACATCGATTCGTCAGCCCGCGCGACGTCGGTCAGTCTCGTGATCGATCTCGACAACGGGGTATGGACGTCGGTTGTCGGCACGCTGCCGACCGAATCCGACACGCGTATCGACGCATTCACGCGGGTGGCGCGCGGGCTGCCGCTGACGGGCGTCGAGGCCGGCTTCCGGCACGGCACGCTCGGCGGCCATACGCAGCCGGGGCCGCTGCACGGGCCCACGCGCGAGCTGATCGGCAAGCGGACGATGTACCGCTACAGCCCGACCGAGTGCTACGAGCACATCTACCTGAACGAGAACTTCTACGCGTGGCAGTGCCTGCAGGGTGTCGAAGGCGGCCTGGCCGATGTCGACCGCTGCCATTACTTCAGGATTGCAGAGGAGCTGTATCTGTTCGTGTGGCGCGAAAAGGTGGTGCCGACGCTCGGCGTCGTGCTGATCGACCTCGCGCAGCGCAAGACCGACGGCAAGATCTTCGGCTACCAGGGCGGCGATTTCGGCACGCTGTCGAACTTCCCGATCGGCGCGCATGCGCAGGTGCTGAACGACACCGTGCATCCGCTCGACGGCGGGGCGCAGCGATGAATGCCGCGCCGGGCAGCGGCCGCCTGCGGGCGGATTTCAGCGGGCGTGTCGTGCTCGTCACGGGCGCCGCGCAGGGGATCGGTGCGGCGATCGCGCGCCGTTTCGCGGAATCCGGCGCGTTCGTCGCGCTCGCCGACCTGAACGGCGAGGCCGCCGCCGCGCAGGCCGACGCGCTCGCGAGCACGGGCGGCGAGGCGCGCGCCTATCGGGTGGATGCGGCCAGCCGCGACCAACTGGTCGCGCTGGTCGCGGCAGTCGAGCGCGATGGCGGCCGGCTCGATGTCGTCGTCCACAATGCCGCGTATTTTCCGCTGACGCCGTTCACGCAGATCGACGAGCCGACGCTCGACCGGACGCTGTCGGTCAACCTGTCGGCGCTGTTCTGGCTCGCGCAGGCCGCGTTGCCGGCCTTCGGGCGCGCGGGGGCGGGGCGGCTGCTCGTCACGTCGTCGGTGACGGGGCCGCGCGTCGTGTATCCGGGGCTCGCGCATTACGCGGCGTCGAAGGCCGGCGTGAACGGCTTCATTCGCGCGGCGGCGCTCGAACTCGCACGCCACAACGTGACGGTGAATGGTGTCGAACCGGGAATGATCCGCACGCCGGCGGCAGGCAATCTTGGTGATGCGTCGGTCGCCGCGCAGATCGCGCGCGACATTCCGCTTGCGCGGATGGGCGAGCCGGAAGATATCGCGAACGCGATGCTGTTTCTCGCGTCGGCCGATGCCGCGTACATCACGGGGCAGACGATCGTCGTCGACGGCGGTGCGACGTTGCCCGAGAGCGGGGCAGTGCTGGGTGGCGAGTGACGGCTGGCCGGGTAACGCGCCGCGCAACGGGGCGGCTCCGGCGGCCTGCCGCGCGTTCACGCAGCAGGCTCGGCAGGTTCCGTCGGGGGCATCTTCGCGAGCGTCAGTCCGGCATGCCGTCGTGGTCCCCGAGCGGCCTGGCGGGCCAGTCCACCCAGCGGTCCGCGCGGGTAAGCTCGTACGCCTCGTTCTTCGGGTAGCGGATACGGTTGTCGTCGCGCGGGCGTTCGCCGATCACCATCAGCCTGACCTCGTCCTTCGTGTTGTTGATGAAGGTGTGACAGATGCCGGTGCCCGCCGGAAACGCGACGGAATCACCTTCGGCAACGGGGTGCAGCACGCCGTCGATCCAGACATCGGGCTTGCCCTCGAGCACGTACACGAACTCCTGCTCGGTGCTTTCGGCATGCGGATATGACGTCCGCCGACCCGGCAGGAGCCTCACGTGATGAATGCCGATACGGGTGATGCCGAGTTCGGCGGAAAGCGGTGCGTCCAGCGCCATCGGCTCGGTGTCGCCGCGATAGCAATGCGCTTCCGGTTCTTCGAGCTCGGTCCAGTGCTTGATGAAATCGGGGCGGGTCATTGGGTGCTCTCCTTTCGGGGGATGTCGACTGTGGCGATTCACGCGCCGGCGTCGGCAGCGGTTTGCGCCCCATCTCGGCGAATGAACCTCGGCCGATAACTTGCCGGCCGATACGAAACGACGGTTGCACGTCGCGGCTGCCGGAGGCGGGACGTTTGGCCCGGATGCCGCCGGCGAAGCGATCGGCGACATCCACGGCATTTTGCGACGAACCTTTTTTCGTTGTGGAAACGACGTGCGAGACGCGCGCATGCCTCCCGCCGCGTACCGCCGCGACTACAGCCAGCCGTTGCGGATGAACTCGACGATCGAATAGCGGCGGTGCTCGAGATCGTGCTGCCGGACGGCATCGACGATGCGCGATACGCCATCCGCGTAGGGCGTATCGCCCACCACGCGCGATTCGAACTGCAGGCTGCACGCACCGTCGTCGATGCGTATCCGGTGAATCGCGTGGCGGCCGAGCTGATCGTCGGCGACGGCGAATTCGCTGCGCTGCACGTCCGGGTCGCGCACGGAGCGGATGTCTTCCGGCCGCACGCCGAGCGACTGGCCGATCCCGACGGCCGTGCCCGGGACGGACGTCTTGCCGGCCTGGTGCGACTCCGTCAGGCTGATCCGGCAGTCGTGAAACAGGTGGCCGCTGGTTTCCAGCATGCTCATGAACTTGAGCATCAGGATGTTCGTGTTCGGACACAGCACGATCGGGAAAGCGTACGAGCCGGTTTCGAGCACGGAGCCGGTGGACAGCTCGACGAGCGGCGACGCGGAGGCCTCGCAGAACGCGATGACGTCAGGGAGCTCGCGGCCGGAACCGGCGTGCACGACGATCGAGCGGGCGTCGGTATGCCGGGCATCACCATGTCGGGCGTCGCTATGCTGCGCATCGTTGTGGGTGCTGTCCGACCACGCCATTACGCGACAGGTTGCGGGGTCGAGACGGTGCGCGCCGAGCAGTTCGCTGGCCAGCTTGCCGGTTCCTACGACGAGTACTTGCATGGCATTGACGGGTTGAGGTTCGGAATTCGTTCAGGACGGGAAATGGCGCCGGCCGTCGGGTGGCCCGGCACGGTCGCGGCGCGTGCCGCCGCAGCGGCCTCGCGCATTATGCCCGGCCGCCCGCCTGAGCGCCCGCCGGGCCGCGCAGGCGGCGTGCGGCGTGCGGCGTGTGGCGTGTGGCGTGTGGCGTGTGGCGTGTGGCGTGTGGTGCGCGGTCCGCGGTCCGCGGTGCGTCAGCTCGCCGACACCGTCGGCAGCCACGCGTTCGCCGCATTCTGCGTGGCGAGCTGCTTCGCGATCGAGCGCGCGAGTCGATCCGTATCGGACACCACCGTGTCGTGCTTGGCTTCCGACACGCCATGCAGGCCGGCGCCGACCGCTGCCGACGTCGCGAGGCGGCCGGCCGCCGCGCCGACCCCGGCGGTTTCCACCATGCCGGGCAGGTGGCCGCTGTTCGCGCTGGACGAGAACGTGCCGAGCGGTTGCGGCGCGCCATGCGCCGGCCGGAACAGCACGGTGACCGATGCCTTCACTTCGCTCTTGCCCGCCCCGAGCCCGATCAGGGTGCGGCGGCGGCGGTTGCCGGCGTCGATCGACTCGAACCGGCCTTCGATCACCAGCACGTCGCGGCCGTCGGGCACCGGGCCGCGCAGCGCGGGGATGCCTTGCGACCGGAGTTCGCGCACGAGCGCGTCGGCGAGCCGCTCGCGTGTCGTCAGCGCGCTCTGCTGGCGTTGCACGTCGGCGGACGAACCGCTCGCGAGGGTCGTGAGCTTGGCGATCATGCCGCCGTCGACCTTGACGTCGGTCGTGTCCACGTCGAACGCGGACACGTAGACGACGTCCGCACGAACCTGCGGCTGCGTGCGGGCCGCCGGCGCGGCGGTCATGGCGGTGGTTGAGGTCGATGCGCAGCCTGTCATCGCGAGTGCGCCGGCGATCAGCGCGATGCTCGTCAGACGTTTGGCGTGGGTGGCAAGTGTGTGAAGGGAAGTGAGCATGTCGATCTCCGAGGCCTGGATGAAGTTGCCGATACTGTCGCGGCATTCAGGAACGCGAACGATCGGAAGCGGGGCGTGATCGCTGGCGAGGGAGAGGTTTCATGCCGTTGCGCAACACGCAGGCGCAAGTATGCGGAGGCCGGGCGTGATGCGCTACGCAGGAATTATGTCGGCGCATGTCACGTGCCGCCGCGCGCGGGTACGCTGGGCCGTCGGATCGTCAGGCAGTAAGGAAGAAAGGCGGTAACGCGGTAACGCGGTAACGCGGCAAGGCAGTAAGGCAGTAAGGCAGTAAGGCAGTAAGGCAGTAAGGCAGTAAGGCAGTAAGGCAGTAAGGCAGTAAGGCGGACAGAAGAACCGAAGAACCGAAGAACC
>NZ_LDUL01000102.1:0-274 GCF_001043615.1 Burkholderia sp. LK4 | reverse complement strand
CACGCCGGGGTGGAGTGCGAGCTGGGTCTCGATCTCGCCGAGCTCGATGCGGAAGCCACGGATCTTGACCTGGAAGTCGTTGCGGCCGAGGTACTCGATGTTGCCGTCGGGCAGCCATCGCACGAGGTCGCCGGTGCGGTAGAGGCGAGCGTTGGGTTGATCGGAGAAGGGATCAGAGAGGAAGCGCTCGGCGGTGAGTTCGGGTCGGTTGAGGTAACCGCGAGCGACACCTGCGCCGCCGATGTAGAGCTCGCCGGGCACGCCGACGGGTACG
>NZ_LDUL01000101.1:0-32890 GCF_001043615.1 Burkholderia sp. LK4 | reverse complement strand
CGACAGGCGCGCCTGCTGGTCGAAGCGGATCTTGACCTGCTGGCCGATCAGGTCTTCCGGGCGCAGGTCGTGGCGATGGGACAGCAGGTCGAGGTGGATCTCGGGCAACCGGTTCACGTGCTCGTCGACGACAGCGGCGCTGACCAGCAGCACATCCGGGCCGAGCGGCGTATCGAGCGTCACGTAGCGGTTGAGCTGGGTCAGGCGCGCGGGGTTGGCGGCGCCGTTGATCGCCTCGGCGATCGCGCCGGGCGTCTTCTCCATCAGCGAGAAGCCGGTCTGCGCGAGCTGCATCGCGCGCTGGACGGTGTCGACGTGCCCGGCCAGCCCCGCGAGCGGGCCAAGCTGTCCGGCGACACTGGAAGCGAGCGAGCCGCCGAGGCCGCCCAATGCACTGCCAATCGACGTCAAGGCGCCCAGCGGGCTGCCGCCGAGCCCGGTCGGAGGACCGCCATTCGGAGCGAAACTCATTTTTTGTTCATTCCTTCTCAGGTTCTGCCCGGCGGGCCAGCAGGCCCGAGGCCCCGCTACTGTAGGAGAAAGTCCGACAAAACAAAAGACACTATCTGGCCCCTGATTTCATGGATGTACCGATCGGCTATGTGATCTGCGGCGGAATGATTTGTTGAAGTTCGATCTTTCCGCTCGCCCTCGCGGTGACCACACCGGTCATCGGTCCCGCCGCAGCACTCTCCATGTTTCGATATATAGAGCATTCGCAGTACTGGGAACAGACATCGAGACAATGCGACGGAAGCGCCTTGTATCCGGCTCCGTGAGCACGGTTAGTCGAATGGAGTTTCTGGCCAACGCCGCGCGCGACGAAATGGAGCGAACGAGCACCGGCTTTGCCTGCAATTTCCAGCGGCAAAGATTCGCTCGCTTGCCAGTATCTGCTGCGTCGATACTGGGATCGATTGACGGTCATGTGGTCGAGCCGCGGCGACGCCTATCCGAAAGCCCGAGAGCTATTCGAAGACGTTCTCCGGATGGTGCGCGAGGTCGTTGAAGTTGGCGGCAACGCGCAGTGGCGCGCAACGTCCACCAATACGTGGCCGGCGGATTGCGTCCCGATTCGCGCGACTTGGTTCGGTCGAATGGTTGAACCACCCGATGATCGGTTCGGGCTCCTGAATCGCTACGACTGCTGCCTGGCGAACTTCTGGAAACCAATGGCCAAGGCAACCGCGACCGGCAACTTCGCTTGGTGATACGAGGCCAAGCGGACGCCACTCACATCGGGGCCACTGACGGCGATGGCCGCGTCTATTTACTCCCGATCCCGCACTGGGCGAAGAGCGACTTGCTGACGTATCTACAGGCTCATCGCTTTGAGGTTTCTCGACAATACGACGACGGCATGGCGTCGCCCGACTGCCTGCTTGCACTGCACTAAACGGCGGCAAGCTGCGCTACCTACGCAACTTTCACCCTGAAGTGGCGCTGGAATAAGAACGACGGCTACACATCACGTAGCTGAACAAGCCTGTTCGCCAATGCAGATTGGAAATGCCGAGGGGGAATTGGAAACGCGAAGGGGCTACGCAAACATCGCGTAACCCCTTGTCAGATATGGTGCCGGCTGCAGGACTCGAACCCGCCACCTGATGATTACAAATCAACTGCTCTACCAGATGAGCTAAGCCGGCGTAGCGCGAGATTCTACCTCATTTCACGATCTTGAGGCGAGGTCTGTTGCCACCTTTCGAACCGTCGCCATCGCCGTCGGTTTTCGGTGGTTCGTCGGCGCCTTCGGAGGGTTCCTCGTTCGCGCCGCGGTCGGCAACCGGCGTCAACGCAGCAGGCGACTCGTCGCGCTGCGCGTCATCCGCCTGCGCGGCTTCTTCGTCGAACGCGCCCGAATCCTCGCCTTCGCCCGCAACCGCATCGACCTGGAACGCCATCCCCTGCCCGTTCTCGCGCGCATAGATTGCGAGCACGTTGGCAACCGGAATCTCGATCTTGTGCGCTTTCCCGGAGAACCGGGCCGTGAACTCGATCCACTCGTTGCCCATCTGCAACTGGCTCGTCGCCTCGAAGCTGATGTTGAGCACGATCTCGCCGTCACGCACGAACTGACGCGGCACGCGCGTCGAGTTGTCGACCCTCACCGCGATATGCGGTGTGTAACCGTTATCGGTGCACCACTCGTACAGCGCGCGCAGCAGATAAGGCTTCGTTGAAATCTCTTGCATCACAATCCTCGAACCCGGAGCGGGCGCGCGGCACGCCGCGCCGCCCTCCCCGTCTTGCCTTCATTGCATCATCAACGACGCATGACCTTTTCGGACGGCGTCAGTGCTTCGATATAGGCCGGACGGCTGAAGATCCGTTCGGCGTACTTCATCAGCGGCGCGGCGTTCTTCGACAGCTCGATGCCGTAGTGATCCAGACGCCACAGCAACGGCGCGATCGCGACGTCCAGCATCGAGAACTCTTCGCCGAGCATGTACTTGTTCTTCACGAAGATCGGCGCGAGCTGCGTCAGGCGATCGCGGATCGCGAGGCGAGCCTTCTCGTGATTCTTCTCCGCCGCCTTGCCCTTCTCGTTCTCGAGCGTGCTGACGTGGACGAACAGTTCCTTCTCGAAATTGAGCAGGAACAGGCGTGCACGTGCGCGCTGCACGGGGTCGGCCGGCATCAGTTGCGGGTGCGGGAAGCGCTCGTCGATGTACTCGTTGATGATGTTCGATTCGTACAGGATCAGGTCGCGCTCGACCAGGATCGGCACCTGACCGTACGGGTTCATCACCGAAATGTCTTCCGGCTTGTTGAACAGGTCGACGTCACGGATTTCGAAGTCCATGCCCTTCTCGAACAGCACCAGCCGGCAACGCTGGGAGAACGGGCAAGTTGTGCCGGAATACAGAACCATCATGTTTGCGTTTCCTCAAAAAAGCCGAGGGCCGGCACGCGGCGAACCTCCTTCCGGGGTCCACCTTGCGCCGGCCCCACGCCGGTCAGGCGTGATTACTTGATATCTTTCCAGTACGCGGCATTGAGCCGCCAGGCCAGGAAAGTCAGGACACCGAGAAAGATCAGCACCCACACGCCGAGGCGTTTGCGGGTCTGCTGAGCCGGCTCGGACATCCAGGTCATGTACGCCACCAGGTCGGCAACCGCAGCATCATAATCCACCGCGGACAGTGTCCCCGGCGTGACCTGCTGGAAGCCGACGAGCGTATGGACCTTCTCGCCCGTCTCCTCGTCCGTCTTGTCTTCGAATTTGGCGATGCGCTGCCCCTGCAGCTGCCACAGTACATGGGGCATGCCGACGTTCTCGAACACCGCGTTGTTCCAGCCGGTCGGCCGCGTATCGTCGCGGTAGAAGCTGCGCAGATACGTATACAGCCAGTCGCGGCCGCGCGCGCGCTCCTCGACCGACAGGTCGGGCGGCGAGGTGCCGAGCCAGTTCTTCGCGTCTTCAGGCCGCATCGCGACGGACATCGTGTTGCCGACCTTGTCGGTCGTGAACAGGAGATTCTTTTCGATCTCCTTCTGGGATATGCCCAGATCCGTCAGACGGTTGTAGCGCATCAGGTTCGCGCTGTGGCAGTTCAGGCAATAGTTTACAAACAATTGCGCGCCGTGCTGAAGCGAAACGAGATTTTCCGTGTTATCGGGCGCCCGGTCGAGCGGAAAATTACCTTCCGCCCGCACCGCCGGCGCCACCAGCAGCGCACACGCGGTCGCCCCGATCAGCGCGAGTGTCGAAAGCAGTTTCTTCATGTCGTTCTCTCCTCGCTCACGTTAATGGGGCTTGAAGCGCACCCGCTCCGGCGGCTGCTTGAACGTGCCAAGCGGCGTCCAGACGGGCATGCCGAGGAAGAACGCGAAGTAGATCAGCGCGCAACACTGCGCGATCAGCGTGGCCGCCGGCGATGGTGGCCGCGTGCCGAGGAATGCGAGGGTCAGGAACGCCGCGACGAAGATCCCGAGGAACACCTTGTGGAACAGCGGCCGGTAGCGGATCGACTTCACCGGGCTGCGGTCGAGCCACGGCAGGAAGAACAGCGTGATCACCGCCGAACCCATCACGACGACGCCCCAGAACTTCGACTCCGTCAGGTACATGAAGACGACGATCGCCGCGGCCAGCACCGGCAACCCGGCCTTCCACTTGCCGCGCGCGCGGATCAGCGCGAGCACGCCGAGCAGCGCGATGACGATCATCAGGACGATCTTGAACGGGTCGGTGGTCGCGCGCAGCATCGCGTAGAACGCGGTGAAGTACCAGACCGGCGCGATCTCGGGCGGCGTCTGCAACGGGTTCGCCGGGACGAAGTTGTTCGCCTCGAGGAAGTAGCCGCCCATCTCGGGCGAGAAGAACACGATCAGTGCGAACACCATCAGGAACACGCACACGCCGAGGAAATCGTGCACCGAGTAGTACGGGTGGAACGGGATGCCGTCGAGCGGAACGCCGTTCTCGTCCTTCTTCGCCTTGATCTCGATGCCGTCCGGGTTGTTCGACCCCACTTCGTGCAGCGCGACGAGGTGCGCGATCACGAGGCCGACCAGCACGAGCGGAATCGCGATCACGTGGAACGCGAAGAAGCGGTTCAGCGTGACGTCCGACACGACGTAGTCGCCGCGAATCCACAGCGACAGGTCGGGGCCGACGAACGGGATCGCCGAGAACAGGTTCACGATCACCTGCGCGCCCCAGAACGACATCTGGCCCCACGGCAGCAGGTAACCGAAGAACGCCTCGGCCATCAGGCACAGGAAGATCGCGCAGCCGAAGATCCACACGAGCTCGCGCGGCTTGCGGTACGACCCGTAAAGCAGCCCGCGGAACATGTGCAGGTAGACGACCACGAAGAACATCGACGCGCCCGTGGAGTGCATGTAGCGGATCAGCCAGCCCCACGGCACCTCGCGCATGATGTACTCGACCGACGCGAACGCGAGCGTCGAGTCGGGCTTGTAGTTCATCGTCAGGAAGATGCCGGTGACGATCTGGTTGACGAGCACCAGCAGCGCGAGGGAACCGAAGAAGTACCAGAAGTTGAAGTTCTTCGGCGCGTAGTACTCGGAAACGTGCTTTTTCCAGGTGGACGTGAGCGGGAAGCGCTGATCGATCCAGCCGGTGAGACCTGTCGTGGAGACTTCCTTGTTGTCGGCCATCACGCTTCTCCTTTCTCGTCCTTGCCGATCACGAGGGTCGTCGCCGATGTGAACATGTAGGGCGGGATGTCGAGATTCTGAGGCGCCGGCTTGTTCTTGAACACACGGCCGGCGAGGTCGTAGGTCGAACCGTGGCACGGGCAGAGGAAACCGCCCGGCCAGTCGTCCGGCAGGTTCGGCTGCGGACCCGGCGTGAAGCGCTGGCTTGGCGTGCAGCCGAGGTGCGTACACACGGCCATCACGACGAGAATGTTCTTGCGATCGGCCCGCGAGCGATATTCGTTCGCACAATACGCGGGCAACGGCATCGTATAGGGCTTTTCGGTGGTCGGATCGGCCACTTCCTTGTCGGCCTTGACCACGTCGGCAAGCATCGCGTCGGTGCGGTTCAGGATCCACACCGGCTTGCCGCGCCACGGCACGGTCACCATTTCACCGGGCTTCAGCCCGCTGATGTCGACCTCGACCGGTGCTCCGGCCGCTTTCGCTTTCGCGGACGGCGCAAGCGACGCCGCGAAAGGTATGACGGTGGCTACGCCTCCCACGCCACCTGCTACGGATGTCGCAATCAGCCAGGTACGGCGGCCGCTGTCGACGCGTTTCTCTTCCTTGTCTCGCATCACACGCCCCACTTCTGAGTTGGATTTTCCGTCACGACTTTCCATTCCGCCGCTAGTTTGCTCGAATGGAGTCGCCATTTACAAGGCCCGGAGATGAAAATCCCTTCGAAGTGATTGATAGTTAAGGGTTTTCCCCCACTATCGGAGCGATTAAATCATTTCGCTATTAAGCATCCGCTACATAGAGAAATTTCGATGCGCTGCCGCAAATCCGGCACTCAGACCGGGTTATGAATATCGATAAAAAGGTGTTCGATACCGAATTCTTCGGACAAGTGGGTGCCGAGTGCCTGGATTCCATAGCGTTCGGTGGCATGGTGCCCTGCCGCAACGAACGCGACGCCGCTCTCCGCGGCCGTGTGCGTCACGTGTTCGGACACCTCGCCGGTCAGGAACACGTCCGCGCCCGCATCGATCGCCGCGTCGAAATAGCTCTGCGCGGCGCCCGTGCACCATGCGATGCGCCGCAGCTGCATGTCCGGATCGCCGAGCACGAGCGGCGTGCGGCCGAGCGTGCGCTCGACCTTCGCGACGAAGTGCTCGAGCGAGACGGGCATCGGCAGCGTGGCCATCCAGCCGAGCTCGCCTTCGCCGAAACGCTGCTCGCCGATCAGCCCGAGCCGCTCGCCGAGCTGCGCGTTGTTGCCGAATTCGGGATGCGCGTCGAGCGGCAGGTGGAACGCGAACAGGTTCAGGTCGTTCGCGAGCAGCAGCTTCAGGCGCTGATACTTGCGGCCCGTGATCTGCGGCGGCTCGTTGCGCCAGAAATAGCCGTGATGGACAAGCACGGCATCCGCACCCCATTCGAGCGCGGCTTCAAGAAACGCGACCGACGCCGTCACGCCGGTGGCGATCTTCTCGATCTTGCGACGCCCCTCGACCTGCAGGCCGTTCGGGCAATAGTCCTTGAAGCGCGCGGTTTCAAGGGTATTGTTCAAGTACAATTCAAGTTCGATCCGATCCATATAAACCTCTAATCCATTCAGATGCTTAGACGCTTCTGGCTGTTCTTCGCGCAGGCGGTTACCGTGCTGCTCGCGCTGATGTTCATCGTCGTGACGCTCAAGCCGCAATGGCTGCAACGGCAAGGACAGCTCGGCAAGCAGCTCGCCACGCCGATCGTTGCGTTGCGGGAAGTCGCGCCGGGCATCGGCGGCGCGCCGGCGACCACGTCGTACGCGGAAGCCGCGCAGAAGGCGATGCCGGCCGTCGTCAACGTCTTCTCCAGCAAGGACGGCTCGCTGCCGCCCGATCCGCGCGCGAAAGATCCGCTGTTCCGCTACTTCTTCGGCGACCGCAACGCCCGCAAGCAGCAGGACGAACCTGCCGCCAACCTCGGCTCGGGCGTTATCGTGAGCCCTGAAGGTTACATTCTAACGAACCAGCACGTCGTGGATGGCGCCGACCAGATCGAGGTCGCGCTCGCCGACGGGCGCACGGCCACCGCGAAGGTGATCGGCAGCGATCCCGAAACCGACCTCGCCGTGCTGAAGATCAACATGACGAACCTGCCGACGATCACGCTCGGCCGCTCCGACCAGTCGCGGGTCGGCGACGTCGTGCTCGCGATCGGCAACCCGTTCGGCGTCGGCCAGACCGTCACGATGGGGATCATCAGCGCACTGGGCCGCAACCACCTCGGCATCAACACGTTCGAGAACTTCATCCAGACCGACGCGCCGATCAACCCCGGCAACTCGGGCGGCGCACTGGTCGACGTGAACGGCAACCTGCTCGGCATCAACACCGCGATCTACTCGCGCTCGGGCGGCTCGCTCGGCATCGGTTTCGCGATTCCCGTGTCGACCGCGCGCACGGTGCTCGAAAGCATCATCACGACGGGCTCGGTCACGCGCGGCTGGATCGGCGTCGAGCCGCAGGACGTCACGCCGGAGATCGCCGAATCGTTCGGGCTTCAGCAGAAATCGGGCGCGATCGTCGCCGGCGTGCTGCAGGGCGGCCCAGCCGACAAGGCCGGCATCAAGCCGGGCGATATCCTGGTCTCGGTCAACGGCGAGGACATCACCGACACGACGAAGCTGTTGAACACGGTCGCGCAGATCAAGCCGGGCACGCCGACCAAGGTGCACGTCGTCCGCAAGGGCAAGGAGTTCGACATGAACGTCGTGATCGGCAAGCGCCCGCCGCCGCCGAAGCAGACGCTCGACGAGCAGGACAGCGATACCGAATGACGTCGGGCGGGCGGCACACAGCCGCGTGCCGAACTCCGCCGGAAACGCAAAAGGGCAGCCTCCTGGCTGCCCTTTTGCTTTGCATCGAACGACCTTCGTTGCCGGGACGCTGGCCTCGCCGCACGCGCTCCGGCCGGCCATGCGACCCGGCCGCTCAGGCCTGGCCGGAAACCCGCCTGCCGTGCATCGCCCGGCGCGCCGCCATCAGCTGGCGGCTTCGCCGTTCCCCGCCTCGCCTTCCTCGGCCGGCTTCTTCGGCACGAAGAACCGCGCGGCCAGCAGCCCGATCTCGAACAGCACGATGAGCGGCAACGCGAGCATCAGTTGCGAGAATACGTCCGGCGGCGTGACGACCGCCGCGACGATGAACGCGCCGACGATCACGTACGGCCGCATCTCCTTGAGCTTCTTCAGCGACAGCACGCCCATCCGGACGAGCAGCACGACGACGATCGGCACCTCGAACGTGACCCCGAACGCGATGAACATCCCGAGCACGAAGCTCAGGTAGTTGTCGATGTCGGTGGTCATTTCCGCCCCGAGCGGCGCGTTGTAGTGCGCCATCACGCGGAAGATCGTCGGGAACACGAGGAAGTACGCGAATGCCATCCCGCACAGGAACAGGAAGTAGCTGCTGCCGACGAGCGGCGCGACGAGCTTTTTCTCGTGCTGGTACAGCCCCGGCGCGACGAACGCCCAGATCTGGTACAGCACGATCGGCAGCGCGATCACCAGTGCGACGAGCATCGTGACCTTCATCGGCACGAAGAACGAGCCGGTGACGTCGGTGACGATCATCTTGCCGTCTTTCGGCAGGTTCTCCATCAGCGGCCGCGCAAGCAGCCGGAAGATGTCGGGCGCCCAGTAGACGAGCCCGAGGAACACGACGATCACGGCCGCCCCCGCGCGAATGATGCGATCGCGAAGCTCGACGAGATGGGAAATGAAAGTTTCTTCCGGGGCGTCGCCCGGGTTCTGCTGGGGGTCGCTCACACCGGCCCTCGGTAGGATTGACGAGCGAGCATGCGCTCGGCTCAGAAGAAGCGCGTCGGCCGGCGCAGGCTGGCCGGCTGGTGGCGCGCGACGCGCGCGGCGCCCGACTGCACGTGCGTGCGGCGGGTGGTCGCGCGCTTGTACCAGACAGGCGCAGCCGCCTGCTTGACGCGCCAGTTGCGGCGCTTGGGCGCGAGCGCGGCCGTACTGCCGCGCCACGACGGCGCCGCGGGCGTGTCGGAATCATGGGACCCGGCGCTGCCCGACGCTTCGTCAAGGCCGCCAACCGCGGAATGCCACGTGTCGTTCAGTTCCTTTTCGTGCTCGCGCAGGTTGTCGTGAATCGTCGTCTCGACATTGCGCGCGGCCGATTCGAAATCGGTCTTCATCGTCCGCAGCGCGTCGAGTTCGATTTCGCGCGAGACCTCGGCCTTCACGTCGTTGATGTACCGCTGCGCGCGGCCGAACAATGCGCCTGCCGTACGCGCGACGCGCGGCAGGCGCTCGGGGCCGAGCACCACGAGCGCGACGACGCCGATCAGCGCCATCTTCGAAAGACCGAGATCCAGCATCGCGAATGCCTGTCAGCGTGCCGGCGTTACGCCTTGTTCGAATCGGAACGCGTCGTTTCCTTCGCGTTGACGTCGACCGAGCCCGAGCGCGGCAGTTGCTGTGCGTCAGCCGGTGCTTCACCGTCCTTCATACCGTCCTTGAAACCCTTCACGGCGCTGCCGAGATCGTTGCCGATATTGCGCAGCTTCTTCGTACCGAAAACCAGCGCGACGATCAGCAGCACGATCAGCCAGTGCCAAATGCTCAATCCACCCATGATGAAACCTCTCCTCAACCACGCCGCTACGCGGCGCAAATCGCCGGCAACGTGCCGGCTTCGACTATCGATGCGGGGAAACGCCCCGCGCCGTCAACCCATCCGCTGCCAGGGGCGCGGGCCGGCCAGGATATGCGCGTGCAGGTGGTAGACCTCCTGCCCGCCGCCCGGGCCTGTATTGATCACAGTACGGAAACCGGTTTCGCCACCCGTATAGGCGACGCCGAGCTGGCCGGCAAGACGCGAGACGAGCAGCATCAGCCGGCCGAGCATCGGCGCATCGGCCTCGCTCGCCGCCGACAGCGTCGGCAGGTGCTGGCGCGGAATCACGAGCACGTGCGTCTCGGCCGCCGGGCGGATGTCGCGGAACGCGACGAATTCGTCATCCTCGTGCACCTTCGTGCTCGGGATCTCGCCTGCCGCGATCTTGCAGAACAGGCAATTCGGATCGTGACTCATGTTGCTCCTGCAGACGCCCGAGCGCGGCCGGTCAGAACCAGGCCTGCGGATCGAGCGGCTTGTTGTCGTTCAGGTACAGCCAACCCTTGATGATACGGTACAGCGTCCAGATCCATGTGACAAACATCACTGCGAATCCGATCACCACGAACATCAGCGCGAACCCGATCACGTACGCGATCAGCGCGCGCCAGAACGTGCGGATCTGCCACTCGAAGTGGGCGGCATACGGCGTGCCGGCCACATCGTCGCGCTTCACGTAGTTGATGATGATCGCGATGATGCCCGTGACGCCACCCGTGAGCCAATGAAACGCGTAGAGGCCGTAGAGCACGTGAGTCAACGTGCGCAGCCCGTTCAGGCGTTCGGCGTCCGCGGCCCCCGGCACCGACGGCGGCGGAAACTGACTTGGCGTATCGGTCATGATGCTACCCCCGTTAGATGACAATTCTTACAGCTTACCGCACTGTGGCCATCCCGCGACAAGGGTCCGTCACCCGCCGTTTTCCTCGCGCTCACGACGCTTGCGCAGGGCCTTCTCCTCGATCCCCGACAGCCCTTCGCGGCGCTCGAGCTCGGCGATCACGTCGGCCGGGCTCAGGTCGAAATGCGACAGCATCACGAGGCAGTGGAACCACAGGTCGGCCACCTCGCCGACCAGCGCGGTCGGCGCGCCGCCCTGGCGCACGTCCTTCGCGGCCAGCACGACTTCCGTCGCCTCTTCGCCGATCTTCTTCAGCACCGCGTCGTCGCCCTTGTGGAACAGGCGCGATACGTACGATTGATCGGGGTCGCCGCCCTTGCGGCTATCGATCACGGCCGCGAGGCGCAGCAGCGTGTCTTCGGTCGATTGCGTCATTTGTAGATGTGTTCGGGATCTTTCAGCACCGGCTCGACCGCGACCCAGTCGCCGCTGTCGACGGTGCCTTCGAATTTCTGGAAGAAGCACGAATGCCGGCCGGTGTGGCACGCGATGCCCGACACCTGCTCGACCTTCAGCAGCACGACGTCCTCGTCGCAATCGAGCCGCACTTCGTGCACGTGCTGCACGTGGCCCGACTCCTCGCCCTTGAACCACAGGCGCTTGCGCGAACGCGAATAGTAGACCGCGCGGTGCGTCTCGATCGTCTTCGCGAGCGCCTCGCGGTTCATCCACGCGAACATCAGCACGTCGTTCGTCGACGCCTCCTGCGCGATCACCGGCACGAGGCCGTTGTCGTCCCAGCGGACCTTGTCGAGCCACGCGGGCAATGCATTCGTTTCCGTATTCATCACAGCCTCACCGGAATGCCCTGGTCGGCCATGAAGCGCTTCGCCTCGCCGACCGTGTGCTCGCCGTAGTGGAAGATGCTCGCGGCCAGCACCGCATCGGCGCGGCCGTCCTTGATGCCGTCGGCCAGGTGCTGCAGCGAGCCGACACCGCCCGACGCGATCACCGGCACCGGCACCGCGTCCGACACGCCGCGCGTGAGCGCGAGGTCGAAGCCCGACTTGGTGCCGTCGCGATCCATGCTCGTGAGCAGGATCTCGCCCGCGCCGAGCTCGGCCATCTTGCGCGCCCATTCGATCGCGTCGAGGCCCGTGTTCTTGCGGCCGCCGTGCGTGAAGACTTCCCAGCGCGGCGTCTCGCCGTCGGCCGACACGCGCTTCGCGTCGATCGCGACGACGATGCACTGCGAGCCGTACTTGTCGGCCGCATCGCGCACGAGCTGCGGATTCGCGACCGCCGACGAATTCATGCTGACCTTGTCCGCGCCCGCGTTCAGCAGGCGCCGCACGTCCTCGACGGCGCGCACGCCGCCGCCGACGGTCAGCGGAATGAACACCTGCGACGCCACGGCTTCGATGATCGGCAGGATCAGGTCGCGCTGGTCGGACGTCGCGGTGATGTCGAGGAACGTCAATTCGTCGGCGCCCTGGTCGTCGTAGCGGCGGGCGATCTCGACGGGGTCGCCGGCATCGCGCAGTTCGACGAAGTTGACGCCCTTGACGACACGCCCGGCAGTCACGTCCAGGCAGGGGATGATGCGTTTAGCTAGAGCCATGATGTTGCGCCAAATGCCGCGATGGGACGGCCGGTTGCGGAAAGCCTCGCGCGAGGCTTCCGGTGGGGCCGCCTGCTGGCAGCCCCGGCGAGCGGGACAACCGCGCTTACGCGTTGTCGAGTTCGCCGTTCAGTTCGTCCGCGCGCTTTTGCGCGGCCGCGAAATCGAGATCGCCGGAGTAGATCGCACGGCCGCAGATCACGCCCTCGACGCCGTGCTCTTCCACTTCGCACAGATTCTCGATGTCCGTGAGGTTCGACAGGCCGCCGCTGGCAATCACCGGGATGCCGACCGCCTGCGCGAGCTTCACGGTCGCCTCGATGTTGATGCCCTGCAGCATCCCGTCGCGGCCGATGTCCGTGTAGACGATCGATTCGACGCCGTAGTCCTCGAACTTCTTCGCGAGATCGACCACTTCGTGGCCCGTGAGCTTGCTCCAGCCGTCGGTCGCGACCTTGCCGTCCTTCGCGTCCAGCCCGACGATGATGTTGCCCGCGAACGCGGTGCACGCATCCTGCAGGAAACCCGGATCCTTCACGGCCGCGGTGCCGATGATCACGTAGGACAGGCCCGCGTCGAGATACTTCTCGATCGTCTCGAGGCTGCGGATGCCGCCGCCGAGCTGTACGGGGATTTCATCGCCGACTTCGTCGAGGATCGCTTCGATCGCCTCGAGATTCTTCGGCTTGCCGGCGAATGCGCCGTTCAGGTCGACCAGATGGAGCCGCCGGGCGCCGAGATCGACCCACTTGCGGGCCATCGCCGCCGGGTCCTCGGAGAAAATCGTGGCCTGGTCCATGTCGCCCTGTTTGAGGCGCACACACTGACCGTCTTTGAGATCGATGGCCGGAATCAGCAACATAGCAATCGGGTGTCGTCGTGGAAGAAGAAAAGAATCCGGCGCGTACCGGCCAATCCGGTACCGCGCCGTCTCGCTAGTTTAGTACAACTCTTTCGGCGCTTAGGCGCGCGAGCCCCGTAAGACGGGCCTCTGCGGCCCGCCGACTGTGGCACGCACGCGACGTTCACGGCTTCCAGTGTACGAAGTTGCGATACAGACGCAACCCGACCTCCGCGCTTTTCTCGGGGTGGAATTGGGTCGCGAAGAGGTTGTCCCGCGCGACCGCGGACGTAAACGGCGCGCCGTAGGCCGTTTCGCCGACCGTATGCGCCGGGTTGTCCGGCGTCACGTAGTAGCTGTGCACGAAGTAGAAATACGCGTCGTCGGGCACGCCGTCCCACAGCGGATGCGGCTGCGACTGGCGCACGCGGTTCCAGCCCATCTGCGGCACCTTGAAGCGCGAGCCGTCGTCCTGCAGGCGGCCGTCGAGTTCGAAACGCACGACCTTGCCGGGCAACAGGCCGAGGCCCTTCGTGTCGCCTTCCGCGCTCCAGTCGAACAGCATCTGCTCGCCGACGCACACGCCGAGCAGCGGCTTCGTGCGCGAGGCCTCGATCACGGCCTCCTGCAGGCCCGACTCGCCGAGACAGCGCATGCAGTCGGGCATCGCGCCCTGGCCGGGCAGCACGACACGGTCGGCCGCACGGATCGCGGCCGGCGTGTCGACGATCGCCACGTCGGCGGCGGGTTCGGCCTTCTTGAGCGCCTGCGCGACCGAGCGCAGGTTGCCCATCCCATAATCCACAATCGCAATCGAAGTTTTCATCTCAGTGCAGGCAGTAGCGCCCTCAGTCCATTGACGATGAATTCCACCGCCAGCGCCGACAGCATCAGACCCATCAACCGCGTGGCGATGTTGATGCCCGTGCGGCCGATCCAGTTCGCGATCGGCTCGGCGAGCCGCATCGCGACGAAACACAGAAAAGCCAGGACCGCGCCGATCGCGACCAGCCCGGCCCGTTCATACCAGTGACGCGAGTTCGCCGCGTAGATGATGACCGTGCTGATCGAGCCGGGGCCCGTGAGCAGCGGAATCGCCAGCGGCACGACCGCGATGTTGTCCTTCAGCTCGGCCTCGTGGCGCTCCTCCGGGGTCGATCGCGTGTTGCCGATCTGCGCGTTCAGCATGTTGATCGCCATCAGCAGCATGATGATCCCGCCGCCCACCTCGAGCGACCCGACCGAAATGCCGAAGAAGTCGATGATCTGCTGCCCGAGCAGCGCCGTCACCGTCATCACGCAGAACACCGACACCGACGCGATCCGGATCGTACGCCGCCGCTCGAGGTCCGTCTGCTGCGCCGTCAGGCTCAGGAAGAACGGCACCGCGCCGATCGGGTTGATCAGCGCCAGCAGCGAAATGAACGATTTGAGCAGATCCATCGCAAGCCGGCGCCGCGCGCCGAAGCCGTGAGGTTGTCCTAGACGCTCCGTCCGGTCAGTTCAGGTTCAGAGGCTGCCCTTCGTCGACGGGATCTGCCCCGCCGCACGCTCGTCCAGCTCCACCGCCGCGCGCAGCGCACGGCCGAAGGCCTTGAACACGGTCTCGAGCTGATGGTGCGCGTTGATCCCGCGCAGGTTGTCGATGTGCAGCGTGACGCCCGCGTGGTTCACGAAACCGCGGAAGAACTCGATCGACAGGTCGACGTCGAACGTGCCGATCCGCGCACGCGTGAACGGCACGTGGAATTCGAGGCCCGGCCGGCCGGAGAAGTCGATCACGACGCGCGACAGCGCCTCGTCGAGCGGCACGTACGAATGGCCGTAGCGACGGATGCCCTTGCGGTCGCCGATCGCCTTCGCGACGGCCTGCCCGAGCGTGATGCCGACATCCTCGACCGTGTGGTGGTCGTCGATATGCGTATCGCCATGCGCTTCAACCTCGAGATCGACCAGACCGTGTCGAGCGATCTGGTCGAGCATATGGTCGAGGAACGGCACGCCGGTAGCCAGCTTCTGCTGGCCCGTGCCGTCGAGATTGAGCTTCACACGGATCTGCGTTTCGCTGGTATTGCGAACGACTTCCGCCACACGCATGGCAATTCCTTGACTGAGTCGATGTAAATGGGGATTGATCGTTTCGCGCCGCGGCGCCCGCAGGCTCAATCGGGCAGCGCGAGTTTCAAAGCGGCCAGCAGGCGCGCGTTTTCGTCGGGAGAACCGACGGTGAGCCGCACGCATTCAGCCAGCAACGGATGCATTTTACTCACGTTTTTGACCAAAACCCGCTCGGTGAGCAGCGCGTCGAACACGGCGGCCGCGTCCGGCACCCGCACCAGCAGGAAATTGCCGGCGCTCGGGAACACCGTCGCGCCCGGCAGCGCGGCCACGGCCTGCGCGAGACGCGCGCGTTCCGCCCGCAGATCGGCCGCCTGCGCGTCGAGCACGCCGAGGTGGTCGAGCAGGAAATCGGCGGTCGCCTGGGTCAGCACGTTGATGTTGTACGGCGGGCGCACCTTGTCGAATTCGGTCAGCCAGGCGGGCGAACCGACCAGATAACCGAGGCGGATGCCCGCGAGGCCGAGCTTCGACACCGTGCGCATCACGACGACGTTGTCGAATTCGGCGGCGCGCGGCAGCCACGAGCGCCCGGCGAACGGCTGGTACGCCTCGTCGATCACGATCAGGCTGTGCCGCGCGGCCGCGACGATCCGTTCGATGTCGGCATCGTCGTACAGCGTGCCGGTCGGGTTGTTCGGATAGGCGAGATAGACGAGCGCCGGACGATGCTCGGCGATCGCCGCGAGCATCGCGTCGACGTCGAGCGTCAGGTCGGCCTTCAGCGGCACGCCGACGAATTCGAGCTGCGCGAGCTTGGCGGACAGTTCGTACATCACGAAGCCCGGCACCGGCGCGAGCACCTTCGCGCCCGGCTTCGCGCAGGCCACCGACATCATGCTGATGATTTCGTCCGAGCCGTTGCCGAGCAGCACGTCGCAGGCGGCCGGCACGCCCATCGCGTGGCGCAGCTTGTCGATCAGCGCGGCCGGGCGCGGCGCCGGGTAGCGGTTCAGCGCGACCTGCGCGAGACGCTCGCCGAGCGCCGCGGCGAGCGGTTCGGGCAGCGGGTACGGGTTCTCCATCGCGTCGAGCTTCACGAATCCGCTCGCGTCCGGCACCGGATAGCTCGTCATCGCGAGCACGTCGCGGCGAATGATGTCTTGTGGCGTCGTCATGATCTCAAGCCGGCGTGCGTCGCGCCGGCGTCAAATGATCGGCAGGGCGGAGGCCGCCGCCCTGCACAGGTGTCTCCAGCCCCGGCCTTCGGGGTGCGGGCCGGGCGGCACATCCGCGCCTGCCCCGGCCCCGCGCTGCGTGCGCTCAGTTCTTCATCCGGAATTCGGCGCTCTTCGCGTGCGCCTGCAGCCCCTCGCCATACGCGAGTTCGGATGCGATCTCGCCGAGCGTCTGCGCGCCTTCGGCGCTCACCTCGATCAGGCTCGAGCGCTTGATGAAGTCGTACACGCCGAGCGGCGACGAGAAACGGGCGGTGCGCGACGTCGGCAGCACGTGGTTCGGGCCTGCGCAGTAGTCGCCGAGGCTCTCGCTCGTGTAGCGGCCGAGGAAGATCGCGCCCGCATGGCGGATCTGCTGGCCCCATTGCTGCGGCTCCAGCGCGGAAATTTCCAGGTGCTCGGGCGCGATGTCGTTCGCGATCCGGCAGGCTTCGGCCATGTCGCGCACCTTGATCAGCGCGCCGCGGCCTTCGAGCGACGCGCGGATCACGTCCTGGCGCGGCATCGACGGCAGCAGCTCGTTGATCGCCTTCTCGACGCGCTCGAGGAACGCGCCGTCCGGACACAGCAGGATCGACTGCGCGAGCTCGTCGTGCTCGGCCTGCGAGAAGAGATCCATCGCGACCCAGTTCGGGTCGGTCGTGCCGTCGCACAGCACGAGGATTTCCGACGGCCCGGCGATCATGTCGATGCCGACCGTACCGAACACGCGGCGCTTCGCCGACGCGACGTACGCATTGCCGGGGCCGCAGATCTTGTCGACGGCCGGCACCGTCGCCGTGCCGTACGCGAGCGCGCCAACCGCCTGCGCGCCGCCGATCGTGAACACGCGATCGACGCCGCCGAGCAGCGCCGCGGCGAGCACGAGGTCGTTCTTCACGCCGTCCGGCGTCGGCACGACCATCACGATCTCGCCGACGCCCGCGACGCGCGCGGGAATCGCGTTCATCAGCACCGACGACGGATACGCCGCCTTGCCGCCCGGCACGTACAGGCCGACGCGGTCGAGCGGCGTGATCTTCTGGCCGAGCACCGTGCCGTCGCTTTCCGTGTACTGCCAGCTATGCGTGCCGCACTCGATCTTCTGCTTCTCGTGGTACGCGCGCACCCGCGCGGCCGCCGCTTCCAGCGCCGCGCGCGCCTTCGGCGCGAGGCCGTCGAGCGCCGTCTGCAGCGCGTCCTGCGGCAGCTCCAGCGCGGCGACGCTGTTCGCGCTCAGCCGGTCGAAGCGGTTCGTGTATTCGAGCACCGCGGCGTCGCCGCGCGACTTCACGTCGGCGAGGATCTGCGCGACCGATTGCTCGATCGCCGCGTCTTCGCTTGCCTCGAATGCGAGCAGCGCGCGCAGCTCGGCGCCGAAGCCTTCGCTCGTCGAATCGAGCTTGCGGATGGTGATGGACATGGGAGTTCCGTTACGGTGATGCGCTCAACCGCCATTCTGCGACGCGCGTTCGAACGCGTCGAGGATCGGCTTGAGTGCCGTGCGCTTCAACTTCAGCGCAGCCTGGTTCACGACGAGGCGCGACGAGATCGCCATGATCTCCTCGACCTCGACCAGATTGTTCGCCTTCAGCGTGCCGCCCGAGCTGACGAGGTCGACGATCGCGTCGGCCAGCCCCACCAGCGGCGCGAGCTCCATCGAGCCGTACAGCTTGATCAGGTCGACGTGCACGCCCTTCGCGGCAAAGTGTTCGCGCGCCGTTTCGACGTACTTCGTCGCGACGCGCAGCCGCGCGCCCTGGCGCACGGCGCTCGCGTAATCGAAGCCGGCCGATACGGCCACCGACATCCGGCAGCGCGCAATATTCAGGTCGATCGGCTGGTACAGGCCCGAGCCGCCGTGCTCGACCAGCACGTCCTTGCCGGCCACGCCGAAATCGGCCGCGCCGTATTCGACATAGGTCGGCACGTCGCTCGCGCGCACGATGATCACGCGCAGGTCCGGGTTCGTCGTCGGCAGGATCAGCTTGCGCGACGTTTCCGGATCCTCCGTCACCTGCACGCCGGCGGCGGCGAGCAGCGGCAGGGTTTCCTCGAAAATCCGGCCCTTCGACAACGCAAGGGTCAACGGCGGGGTCAGCGGCGCGGTCATGCTTGGCTCCCGGAAAGGCGGCGCACGTTCGCGCCGACAGCGGTCAGTTTGGCTTCCATGCGGTCGTAGCCGCGGTCCAGGTGATAGATGCGGTCGACGAGCGTTTCGCCGTCGGCACGCAGCCCGGCGATCACGAGGCTCGCCGACGCACGCAGGTCGGTCGCCATCACGTTCGCGCCCGACAGCTTCTCGACGCCCGTCACGAGCGCGGTGTTGCCGTCGATCGTGATGTTCGCGCCGAGCCGGTTCAACTCCTGCACGTGCATGAAGCGGTTCTCGAAAATGGTTTCGACGACCTGCGCGGTGCCCGTCGCGACCGTATTGAGGGCCATGAACTGCGCCTGCATGTCGGTCGGGAACGCCGGGTATTCCGACGTGCGGATCGTGACCGCCGACGGCCGGCGGTCCATCTTCACGCGCAGCCAGCTGTCGCCTTCCTCGATCGACACGCCAGCTTCGCGCAGCTTGTCGATCACCGCGTCGAGGATGTGCGGGCGCACGCCCGTCAGCATCACGTCGCCGCCCGCCGCCGCGACCGCGCACAGGAACGTGCCGGCCTCGATGCGGTCGGGGATCACCGAATGGCGCGCGCCGTGCAGCCGCTCGACGCCCTGGATCACGAGGCGGTCGGTGCCGATGCCGTCGATTTTCGCGCCCATCGCGACCAGCAAGTGTGCGAGATCGCTCACTTCCGGCTCGCGCGCCGCGTTTTCGATCACCGTCTCGCCGTCTGCCAGCGTCGCGGCCATCAGCAGGTTCTCGGTGCCCGTCACCGTGATCATGTCGGTCACGATGCGCGCGCCCTTCAGCCGCTTCGCGCGGGCTTCGATGAAGCCGTGCTCGATGCTGATCTCGGCGCCCATCGCCTGCAGGCCCTTGATGTGCTGGTCGACCGGCCGCGCGCCGATCGCGCAGCCGCCCGGCAGCGACACCTTCGCCTCGCCGAAACGTGCGAGCAGCGGCCCGAGCACGAGGATCGACGCGCGCATCGTCTTGACGAGCTCGTACGGCGCCACGAGGTTATCGACGCGCGACGCGTCGAGCTGCACGCGGCAGCCGTCGGTCTCGCTCTTCACGCCCATCTGGTTCAGCACCTTCAGCGTGGTGCGCACGTCTTTCAGGTTCGGCACGTTGTCGAGGTCGACCGGATCGGCGGTGAGCAGCCCCGCGCACAGGATCGGCAGCGCGGCATTCTTCGCGCCCGACACGACGATCTCGCCCGACAGGCGGTGGCCGCCTTCGATCACGAGCTTGTCCATCCCATGGCCATGCGATTCCCCGTTGGCGGCCGGGTGTGCCGTGGCGACGCTCTGGACGGCGTCGCGCTCGTTGACGGTGACTTGCACTCAGTGAGTTCCGGTTATGCGTTCTGCCATTCGGCGGGCGTCAGCGTCTTCATGCTGAGCGCGTGAATTTCCTGCTTCATGCGATCGCCGAGCGCCGCGTAGACGAGCTGGTGCCGCTGGATCGGGCGCTTGCCTTCGAAGGCCGCCGACACGATCGTCGCGAAGAAATGCTGGCCGTCGCCTTCGACTTCCAGATGCGTGCAGGCGAGACCGCCGGCGATGTATTGCTTGACCTGTTCGGGAGTCGGCAACATGGTGTAAGGCTCCTGTCGGCGCGCGCCGCCTGGATGGCGGCCGCTGCCTGTCGATATCAATGACGCAGTTTGTAGCCGGTCGCGAGCAGCCGCATCGCGATCAGCGCGAGCAGCACGAAGAAACCGGTGACGATCGCGAGGCTCGCGAACGGGTTGATGTCGGACGCGCCGAAGAACCCGAAACGGAAGCCGTCGATCATGTAGAAAAACGGATTGAGACGCGAGATCTCGCGCCACACGGGCGGCAGCGAATGCGTCGAATAGAACACGCCGGACAGGAACGTCAGCGGCATGATCAGGAAGTTCTGGAACGCGGCGAGCTGGTCGAACTTCTCGGCCCAGATCCCGGCGATCAGGCCGAGCGTGCCGAGGATCGCCGAGCCGAGCAGCGCGAACGCAATGATGAACAGCGGCGCCGCGAAATGCATCGGGATAAACCAGATCGTCACGACGAACACGCCCGTGCCGACCGCGAGGCCGCGCACCACGGACGCGAGCACGTACGCGCCGAAGATGTCGCGGTACGACAGCGGCGGCAGCAGCATGAACACGAGATTGCCGGTGATCTTCGACTGGATCAGCGACGACGAGCTGTTCGCGAACGCATTCTGCAACACGCTCATCATCACGAGGCCCGGTACGAGAAAACTCACGTACTCGACGCCCGGATAGACCTCGACGCGGCCCGACAGCGCGTGGCCGAAGATCGTCAGGTACAGCAGCGCCGTCACGATCGGCGCGAGCACCGTCTGGAACGACACCTTCCAGAAACGCAGCAGCTCCTTGTAGAACAGCGTTTGAAACCCGCTCATGCCAGTCCCTCGATCACCTCGGCCCCGTTCATCACCTGGACGAACACGTCTTCGAGGTCGGCCTTGCGGACCTCGATCTCGTCGAATGTGCAGCCCGCCGCGCGGCATTGCGCGAGGATCCGCTCGACATCGTCGTAGCTCGTCAGGCGCAGCAGGTGCTCGCCCGGCGCGCGCGCGGCCGGATCGGTCTCCAGCCCGCGCAGCTCGGTGGGCAGCGCGCCCGTTGCCAGCCGCAGGTACAGCTGCAGCCCGGCGAAGCGGCGCAGCAGCGCGTCGGTGCGGTCGAGCGCGACGACTTCGCCACGGCGCAGCATCGCGATGCGGTCGCACAGCGACTCGGCTTCCTCGAGGTAGTGGGTGGTCAGCACGATCGTGTGACCTTCGCGGTTCAGGCGCGAGATGAATTTCCACAGCGTCTGGCGCAGCTCGACGTCGACGCCGGCGGTCGGCTCGTCGAGCACGATCACGGGCGGCCGGTGCACGAGCGCCTGCGCGACCAGCACGCGGCGCTTCATCCCGCCGGACAGCGCGCGCATGTTCGCGTCGGCTTTCTCGGTGAGGTCGAGATTGGCCATCACCTCGTCGATCCAGTCGTCGTTGCGGCGCAGCCCGAAATAGCCGGACTGGATCCGCAGCGTCTCGCGGACGGTGAAGAACGGGTCGAACACGAGTTCCTGCGGCACGACACCGAGCGCGCGGCGCGCGCCACGGAAGTCCTTGACGACGTCGTGACCGCGCACCGAGATACTGCCTTCGTCGGCCCGGGCGAGCCCGGCGAGGATACTGATGAGCGTGGTCTTGCCTGCGCCGTTGGGGCCGAGCAGACCGAAAAACTCGCCTTCCTCGACCGACAGGCTGACGCCCTTGAGCGCCTGAAGCGATTTGTAGCGCTTCTTGACGTGACGGATTTCTATGGCTGACATGACTGTGCGCGGCGCAAGGGCCGCGACGCCTATTCTGTGCTTGCTGCGAATGAAAATGGGGGCCGGACGCCGATTGGCTGCCCCGCAAAACGCTTGATTATAGGGCAAACCGGCTGGTGGAGCCGGTGCCGGAGGCACGCGGCCTGAAGCGTGCGCGCGCCGGCTGGCGCGGCAGGCTCCGGTCGGACAGGGTCAATGTCGCCCGGTGCCTTCGATGAGCGCGTCGACGCCGTAGGCGCGCGCGAGGCTGGCGAGCTTCGGGGGGAGATTGAGGATGTCGAGGGTCGCGCCGCGCGCCTTGGCGGCACGTTGCCATGCGAGCAGCACGGCGAGCGCGGACGAGTCGAACTGCGTCAGCGCCGCGCAATCGACGGCGGTCGCGCCCGCGCCGATGCGCGCAAGACCGTCCGCGAGCGCGGACTTCGCGCTCGCGACGGTCAGCGAGGAGCCGGCTTCGAAACCGCTCACGACGCTTGCTTGCCGGCGGCAAGTTGCTGGTTGCGCTGCGTGAGGAACTGGATCAGGCCGTCCACGCCGCTTTGCTGGATCTTCTCGTTGAACTGCTGCTGGTACGTCTGGATCAGCCATGCGCCGAGCACGTTCAGGTCATACACCTTCCAGCCGTTCGCCGTCTTGTACAGGCGGTAGTCGATCTGGACCGGCTGGCCGTTGTTCATCGCGACCGTCTTGACCACGACGTCGGTATCGGCCGAATCGGCACGGAACGGCGGGTACTGGATCTGCTGGTCCGGCTTCAGCTGCGCCAGCGCGCCCGAATACGTGCGGATCAGCAGCAGCTTGAACTGCTCCTGAACCTGCTGCTGCTGTTCGGCCGTCGCCGTGCGCCAGTTGCGGCCCATCGCGAGCTGCGTGGTGCGGCGGAAATCGGTGTACGGCAGGATGTCCTTGTTGACGATCGAGATGATGCGGTTGGTGTCGCCCTGCTTGATCGTCTGCTGCTTGACTTCGTCGAGCACCTGCTGCGTCGCCGTCTTGATCAGCGCCTGCGGGTTCGACTGGTCGACTTGCGCGTGGGCTGCGCTGCCGAACGAGAACAGCGCCGCGAAAACGGGGATCAGGAACAGTTTTTTCATCATAGTGACCTGCATGAATAAGTCGATGCGAAGGTTGGAGCAGGTAGCTTACGCGCAAGTTCGCGCACGCTACCGACTGAATCGTTTCTGGCTGTAACGAATGTAAATCCGTCAGTGCAGACGAATGCTCGGGAAGCGGAACCCGCCCGGCGACGGCGGCGCCACCTGCATCGGCGGCACGTTCGTCTCGCTGGCCGGGTTCGGCGATTCGGCCGCGCCCGATGCGCCTGCCGGCGCCGTCGCGCCGCCCACCGCTGCCGCGCCCGCCGTACCGGCTGCCGCCGGTGCCGCGCCGTCGTCCGGCAGGTCGTACTTCGGCAGCGCGTCGTTGCTCGACGTCGCGGCCGCCTCGCCGCGCGCGTTGCTGATCAGCATCTGGCGGCGCTGCAGGTACGCGTTACGCACGAACGAATACTTGTCGAGTGCCGCGGCATCCAGCACGTCGCCCGCGCCGAGCAGGTTCGAGCGCGTGTTGACGAGGTTGACGCCGAACAGGCCCCAGCTCAGGCCATCCGGCTTCACGTAGGTGAGCGGGTTGCCGACGTAGTCGACGCCCAGGCCGGCCGTGTCGCGCAGCGTGCTCGGGCCGAGCAGCGGCAGCACCAGATACGGGCCCGACGGCATGCCGTAGCGGCCCATCGTGATCCCGAAGTCGGCCGTGTGCTTCGGCAGCTTCGCGATCGTCGCGACGTCGAACAGGCCGCCGACGCCGAACACCGTATTGATCACGACGCGCATGATGTCGCCGACGCCGTCCGCGATCCGCAGCTGCACGATGTTGTTCGCCGCGATGTAGACGTCGCCGATGTTCGAGAAGAAGTTCGTCACGCTGTCGCGAACCGGCTGCGGCACCACGTACTGGTAGCCCTTCGCGACCGGCTTCAGCGCATACGTATCGACCGTGTCGTTGAACTTGTACATCGTCCGGTTGAAGCCTTCGAGCGGATCGCCCTTGGTCGGCGTCTGCACGGTCGCGCAGCCGCTCAACGCGGCGACTGCCGCTATCGCCAGCGCGGCGTGCCTGATGCGGATCGTCTGCATGGTCATTACCCTCTTCTAATCTCTCGTGTGGTTATTGGGCCGCGGCACCGGACGCGGCGGGCGCAGCGGACACCGCCGACGCCGGCACCGCCACCGGTGCAGGCGCGGCCGGCGCGCCGGCTGCCGGCTTCGCGCCGCCCGCATCGGCGGCCTTGCTGTAAAGGAACTGGCCGATCAGGTTCTCGAGGACGATCGCCGATTGCGTCATCGTGATCGTATCGCCCGACTTCAGCATTTCGGTGTCGCCGCCCGGATCGAGGCCGATATATTGCTCGCCGAGCAGGCCCGACGTCAGGATCTTCGCCGACGAATCCTTCGGGAACTGATACTGGCCGTCGACATCGATCGTGACAAGCGCCTGGTACGTGTTCGTGTCGAAACCGATCGCCTTCACGCGGCCGACCACGACGCCCGCGCTCTTCACGGCCGCGCGCGGCTTCAGCCCGCCGATATTGTCGAATTTCATCTTCACCGAGTAGGTCGGCTGAAACGAAAACGAGCTCATGTTGCCGACCTTCAGGGCCAGGAACAGCACCGCAAGGAAGCCCACCACCACAAACAGGCCGACCCAGAAGTCGAGAGCAGTCTTTTTCATCGTCATCCCAAAATTTGGCTTGGCTGAGGCTTAGCTGAACATCAGCGCGGTCAGCAGGAAATCGAGGCCGAGTACGGCGAGCGACGCGAACACGACCGTCTTGGTCGTCGCGCGCGACACGCCCTCGGGCGTGGGCTTCGCTTCATACCCTTGAAACAGTGCAATGAAGGTCACGGCGAACCCGAACACGATGCTCTTGATCACGCCGTTGCCGACGTCGGCCCAGACCTGGACCCCGCCCTGCATCTGCGACCAGAACGCACCCGGATCGACGCCGATCAGCACGACACCGACGAAGTAACCGCCGAGCACGCCGACCGCGTTGAAGATCGCGGCCAGGAGCGGCATCGCGATGATGCCCGCCCACAGGCGCGGCGCGATCACGTTCTTGATCGGGTCCACCGCCATCATCTCGAGCGCGGTGAGCTGCTCGCCGGCTTTCATCAGACCGATCTCGGCCGTGAGCGACGTGCCCGCGCGGCCCGCGAACAGCAGCGCGGTGACGACCGGCCCGAGCTCGCGCACGAGCGACAGCGCGACCAGCAGGCCGAGCGCTTGCTCGGAACCGTAGCGGTTCAGCGTGTAGTACCCCTGCAGGCCGAGCACGAAGCCGACGAACAGGCCCGACACGGCGATGATCACGAACGAATAGTTGCCGAGGAAGTGGATCTGCTTCGTGACCAGCCGCGGCCGGCGCAGCAGCGGGAAGAATTCCAGCACGAGGCGCACGAACAGCCGCGTGCCGTAGCCCGCGCGCTCGAGGCCGCCGATGACGTAACGTCCGATCGCGCTGATCATGCGCGCCCTCCGCCGAGCCCGAAATCCGCCGCCAGCGGCGGGCTCGTGTAATGAAATTTGAACGGGCCGTCCGGCGCGCCGTCGATGAACTGCCGCACGCTCGGATCGGTCGACGCGCGCAGCTCGTCGGGCGTACCCTGCGCGAGCACGCCGCCATTGGCCAGGAAATACACGTAGTCGGCGATCGCGAACGATTCCGGCACGTCGTGCGTGACGAGGATCGACGTGGCACCCAGCGCCTGGTTCAGCGTGCGGATCAGGTTCGCGGTGATGCCGAGCGAGATCGGATCGAGGCCGGCGAACGGCTCGTCGTACATGATGAGCTGCGGATCGAGCGCGATCGCGCGCGCCAGCGCGATGCGGCGCGCCATCCCGCCCGACACCTCGGACGGCATCAGGTCACGCGCGCCGCGCAGCCCGACCGCGTTGAGCTTCATCAGCACGAGGTCGCGGATCAGGTCTTCGGGCAGGTCGGTATGCTCGCGCAGCGCGAACGCGACGTTCTCGAACACCGACATGTCGGTGAACAACGCGCCGAACTGGAACAGCATGCCCATCTTGCGGCGCAGCGCATACAGGCCGTCGCGCGTTTGCGCGCCGACATCGGCGCCGTCGAACAGCACCTGGCCGCGGCGCGCACGCACGAGGCCGCCGATCAGGCGCAGCACGGTCGTCTTGCCGCAACCCGACCCGCCCATGACCGCGACGACCTGCCCACGCCCGAAGCGCAGGTTCAGGTTGGACAGGACGAGGCGGTCGCCGTAGCCAAAGTCGACGTCGCGAAGTTCCAGCAGGGTCTCGGTAGGAGTGGGGCTCACGGAGCTGACAGTCCTTTTACGCAGAACGCCGAATTATAGGGCCTGCATTGGAATGATGTCGTGACGCCGTTCCGGGCCCTGCGGTCAATGATTGTCAAATTGTCCGGGAAAACATTGCTGCAATGCAACAACGGCAGCCCGATAGTCGGCCGCGCCCGTCACCGCACTGACCACCGCGACACTGCCGACACCCGTCGCCAGCACGGCCGGCAGCGCATCGAGCCCCACCCCGCCGATCGCGACGAGCGGCGCACGCGCCCCCGCGAAGCGTGCATAGCGGGCAATCCGCGCCAGGCCCTGCGGCGGCGCGGCGACGGTCTTGGTCGCGGTCGCAAACACGGGGCCGAGCGCGAGGTAGCTCGGGCGCTCGTGCAATGCGCGCAACATTTCGTAATAACCGTGGCTCGAAAGTCCGAGCCGCAGGCCTGCGCGCGCGATCGCGGCCAGATCGGCCGTTTCGAGGTCTTCCTGGCCCAGATGAACGCCGTACGC
Organism: Burkholderia sp. LK4; assembly: GCF_001043615.1. Classification (NCBI taxonomy): domain Bacteria; kingdom Pseudomonadati; phylum Pseudomonadota; class Betaproteobacteria; order Burkholderiales; family Burkholderiaceae; genus Burkholderia; species Burkholderia sp. LK4. The sequence goes on along the minus strand of NZ_LDUL01000101.1, from coordinate 6,220 downwards.
CCCCTCTTCCACGGCGATCTGCCAGTGATCGTTGATGAACACGCGCGCATCGGGATGGCGGCGCCCGGCCGCGACCGCACGTGCGATTTCCCGCCGCAACGTGTCCGGCGTCGCGCCTTTCACGCGCAGTTGCACGGTCCGCACACCGCAATCGAGCACGCGCTCGACCCATTCGGCGTCCGGCACGACCGGATAGAGGCCGAGCTGCGCGGGGCACGGCGCGAACGCGGGCTCCGGCGCGGCCGGCAGCCCGGCGACACGCGGGAACCGCGCGGCGTCGACCGGCCACGCATCGGCGGCGCGCGTTTCGTCGCCGTCGCGCCAGGCCAGCGCCAGCACCAGCGCGTCGACCGGCGCAAAGCCGCAGTCGAGGAACGCGGCGAGCGCGGCAATCCAGTCGTCCGCGAGCGGGTGCGCGGCGTCGAGCGCGTAGCGCGCGCCCGCCGTGTGCAGCACCGCACCCTGCTCGTCGAATTCGATCGCGACCGCGCCCGGCGCCGCGGGCCGCGACGCGGCCGACGCGCGTGCCTGCGCGGCGCGGTCGCCGGCCGATACGATCAGCACGTCGCCGTCGGCCGGCGCGTCGGGCACCGCGACGCAAAGCCGCCACGGCGCGGCGGCGCCCGGCCAGTCGCCCAGCCGGGCGCGAATCCGTTCGGCCGCTTCGGCCAGTTCGTCGGCCGGCGGCCAGAATGCATCGGCGAAACGCACGCTCATGCGCCGCCCCCGTCCTGGTGCCAGAACGGCATCCCGACGACCGGCGTGCTGGCGTGCGCGGTCTCGCGCGCGTCCATCGGCCCGGCGAGATACGCGGCACGGCCGGCCTCGACGCCCTGCGCGAACGCACGCGCCATGATCTCCGGGTGCGTGGCCTGCGACACGGCGGTGTTCAGCAACACGCCGTCGAAGCCCCATTCCATCACCTGGCACGCGTGCGACGGCACGCCGAGCCCGGCGTCGACGATCAGCGGCACGTCCGGCAGGCGCTCGCGCAGCACGCGCAGCCCGTACGGGTTCACGACGCCCTTGCCGGTGCCGATCGGCGCACCCCATGGCATCAGCGCCTCGCAGCCGGCGTCGAGCAGGCGCCGGCCGATCACGAGATCCTCGGTGCAGTACGGCAGCACCTTGAAACCGTCCTTGACCAGTTGCGCGGCCGCCTCGATCAGGCCGACCGGGTCGGGCTGCAGCGTGTAGTCGTCGCCGATCAGCTCGAGCTTGATCCAGTCGGTGCCGAAGACTTCGCGCGCCATGTGCGCGGTCGTCACGGCTTCGGCGACGGTCTGGCAGCCGGCCGTGTTCGGCAAGAGCGGCACCGCGTGGCGCTTGAGCAGGTCGAAGAAGCCGGCTTCGGCCGTGCCGCCCGTCATCTGGCGGCGCAGCGCGACCGTCACCATCCCGGGGCGCGACGCGGCGATCGAATCGGACAGCGACTGCAGCGACGGATAGCGCGACGTGCCGATCAGCACGCGGCTTGCGAAGGTTTCGCCGTACAGCGTCAGCGCGTCGGCGGAGGTGAGGGACGTCATGTCGTTTTCCTGAAAGAGCGGGGACGAACCGGCGGCGCTCAGCCGCCCGCGACCGGGTGCACGACGTCGAGCTTGTCGCCCGCCGCGAGTGCGCGCGCCGCGTGCTGCGTGCGCGCGACGAAGTTGCCGTTCAGCGCGACCGCGTACGGCGGACGCGCGCCGTACGCGGCGAGCGCGTCGGCCACCGTTGCGCCGTCGGGCAACGTCAGGTTCTGTTGGTTGATCTGGATGTCCATGAGGCTTCGTCGAATTCGGTCGGCGGTGCGCGTCAGGCCGGCTGGCGCGCGTCGTTGCGGTGATGAAGGAGCGTGGGCCAGCGTTCGGCGTCGCGCCACGCGGCGAACGCGTCGGGATCGCCGAACGCGCCGCCGAGCGCGGCTTCGGCAAGGGCGACGGCCGCGTGCGCGACTTCCGGCGCGATCATGAAGCCGTGCCGGTACAGGCCGTTGACGGCGAGCGTCGACGCACCATCCCAGATCACCGCCGGGCGATGATCGGGCAGCGTCGGCCGGCACTGCGCATTGAGTTCCAGGATGCGCGCCTCGCCGAACGCCGGATGCACGGAAAACGCCGCGCTCAGCAGTTCGAGCGCGGAGCGCACGCTGACGGGCGACATGTCCTCGCCCTCCACCTCGGTCGCGCCGATCACGTAGAGATCGTCCTGCTTCGGTGCGATGTAGAGCGGGTAGCGCGGATGCAGCAGCCGCACGGGCCGGGTGAGCCCGATGCCGGGCGCGTGCACGCGCGCGACTTCGCCGCGGATGCCGCGCAACGCGGGCAGCGCGGGTTTCGCGCCGAGCCCGCGGCAATCGATCGTGAAATGCGCGGCGGGCAGGTTCGCATCGTCGATCGTGACGTGCCAGTGCAGGTCGACGCCGCGCTCGGCGAGGCCGGCCGCGAGCGCGCGCAGCGCCTGGCGATTGTCGAGCTGGCCTTCGTTCGGCAGCAGCAGGCCGCGCGCGAAGCGGCCCGCGAGCACCGGCTCGGCCGCGTCGACCTGCGCGCCGGCGAGGGTCACGAAACCGCTGTCGAACAGGCCGGCCGGCGCGTTCGCGCGCACGCGCCGCTCGAACAGCGGCGCCTCCGCGCGGTCCGCGTGATGCCAGACGACGAGCGTGCCGTGATGCTGGAAGAAGACGGGTTCGGGCAGTTCCGCGAGCCACTGCGGCCAGCGCGCGAGCGACGCGGCGCCGAGCTCGGTGATCAGCAGCTCCGCGCTCGCCGCTTCCGCGAGCGGTGCGAGCATGGCGGCCGCGATCCACGCGGCCGACTGCTCGCCGTCCGGGCCGCCGCGCTCGTAAAGCGCGACGCGATGGCCGTCGCCTGCGAGCCGCCATGCGATCAGGCGGCCGACGAGGCCGCCGCCGAGCACCGCGAAATCGGGGTGGGTGTCCCGGACGTTCATCGCGCCCCCTCCGCGCGGGCGCGCCCGACGAACGTCGACGCGCACGCGCCGCCGCATGCGAACGCACGCGACATCGGGCCGGGAACCATGCAAAAGACTGAAGATTGTGCGGTCATCATTCCTTCCGTAACGCGCAATGCGCGTACCCAAAAGGACGAAACCGGCAGCAAAGGCCGGCCGGGCGGGACTCGGGCGCTGACCATGTGGGATGGCAGCCAGCGCGACCCGGCGGGATCAGAAACTTCCCTCGCCGGTATTACCCGGATCGGGTGCGAAGGGTCTTTCTCAGCCTCATTGCGCTGCCCGGAACATCCGCCGGCCGCGCTACAAAGCACCCCTGTTTCGTCGTCGGCCATTAGACCATAAAAGCGGAAAGCGCCGCAAACTGTCCCCCTTGCGGCAAATTCGCCGTCGTGCCGCGCCGCTCTGGCACAATGCCCGCAGGCCGGCCGCACGAGCGGCCGGTTGCCGCGTCACCGCCGGCCTTAAGTGCCGTTTAAGACACGCGGGCGACCATCCGGACGCCCGCCGTCAGTCGGCGCCGCGTCCCGGCATGCCGTATCGCGGCGCGCGCCCGGCTTCGCCCGGCCCGCGCGCCGGCTACTCATCAGGAAGCACATGACCCAATCGATCGATCCCGTCCGCTCCGCCTCCGACGCGCCGCAGGACGAGCGCCCGGTATCCGCATGGAGCCTCATCAAGCCCTACTGGGTATCGTCCGAATGGAAAATCGCATGGGGCCTGCTGGTCGCGATCATCGCGATCAACCTCTGCGTGGTCTGGATCAACGTCCGGCTCAACAAGTGGAACGCGGAGTTCTACAACGCGCTGCAGTCGAAGGACGTCCACGACTTCCCGAACCTGCTGATGCAGTTCTCCGCGCTCGCGTTCGCGTTCATCATCCTCGCCGTGTACGGCCGCTACCTGCGGCAGATGCTCGGCTTCCGCTGGCGCCAGTGGCTCACCGATCGTTTTCTCGGCCAGTGGCTCGGTGATCGCGCGTTCTACCGGATCGAACGTGACCGTCTCGCCGACAACCCCGACCAGCGGATCACCGACGACCTTCAGTCGTTCTCGACAACCACGCTCGCGCTGTCGCTCGACCTGCTGTCGACGGTCGTCACGCTCGTGTCGTTCATCACGATCCTGTGGTCGCTCGCCGGCGCGCTGACGCTCTCGCTCGGCGCGACGCCGATCACGATCCCCGGCTACATGGTGTGGGCGGCGGCGCTGTACGCGGTGGTCGGCTCGCTGATCATCCAGAAGGTCGGCCACCCGCTCGTGTCGATCAACTACCAGCAGCAGCGCGTCGAGGCCGACTTCCGCTTCGGGCTGATCCGCGTGCGCGAGAACGCCGAGCAGATCGCGTTCTACGACGGCGAGAAGACCGAGACCGGCAACGCGCAAAACCTCTTCATGCGCATCCGCGACAACTGGTGGCGCGTGATGAAGTACACGAAGCGGCTCACGTTCGTGCTGAGCTTCTACGGGCAGATCGCGATCATCTTCCCGCTCGTCGTCGCCGCGCCGCGCTATTTCGCGGGCGCGTTCTCGTTCGGCGTGCTGATGCAGATCTCGTCCGCGTTCGGTACCGTCAGCGATTCGTTCTCGTGGTTCATCAACAGTTACTCGACCCTCGTCGAATGGCGCGCCACCGTCAACCGTCTGCGCGAATTCAAGCGCGTGATGGGCACGTCGCACCTGAAGGAAAGCCTGTCGCCCGCGACCGAGCACGGCGGCATCAACCTGCATTACGTCGACGCCGCGAAGCTGTCGACGTCGTCGCTCAAGCTCGCGCTGCCGAACGGCAACGCGCTCGCGAACATCGGCAGCGTCACGATCGAGCCCGGCTCGCGCTGGCTCGTGATCGGCAAGTCGGGTTCCGGCAAGAGCACGTTCATGCGCGCGCTCGCGGGGCTCTGGCCGTTCGGCGACGGCGCGATCGATGCGCCGGTCGGCGCGCGGATGATGTTCGTGCCGCAAACGAGCTATCTGCCGATCGGCACGCTGAAGGCCGCGCTCACCTATCCGGCGACAGCCGACGCGTTCAGCGACGAAGCCTGCCGCGACGCGCTGCGCGCATGCCGCCTCGACGATTATGCCGAGCGCCTCGACGAGACCGCGCACTGGACCCGCGTGCTGTCGCCGGGCGAACAGCAGCGCCTTGCCGGCGCGCGCGTGCTGCTGCACAAGCCCGACTTCCTGTTCCTCGACGAAGCGACGAGCGCGCTCGACGCCGACAACGAGGCGCGCCTGTACCACCTGTTCGCCGAACGGCTGCCGAAGGCCGCGATCGTCAGCATCGCGCACCGCGAGTCGCTGGCCGCGTTCCATATCGGCACGATCAACGTCGAGCGCGTGAACGACAGCGACAAGGTCGCCGCGTGAGGCCACGCGCCGCGCACGTCGCCCGGATCGCGCTGATCACCGGCGCCGGCTCGGGGATCGGCGCGGCGCTCGCGCGGCGGCTCGCGGCGCCCGGCATCGCACTGGCGCTGCACGCACGCGGCGCGGACGAAGCGGCTCGCGCGCGGCTCGCCGAAGTCGCCCGCGCGTGCACGGCGGCCGGCGCGGAGTGCGTCACGCTCACCGGCGATCTCGGCGAGCCGGGCGTGGCCGCGTCGCTCGTCGATGCCGCCGCCACACGCTTCGGCGGGCTCGATCATCTCGTCGCCAACGCCGGCTTCGCCGCGCGGCAATCCTTTTCCGGTCTTTCTTCGGACGCGCTCGCCTCCGCCTTCGCGGCGATTCCCGGCGCGTTCTCCGCGCTCGCGGGCCGCGCGCGGCCGCTGCTCGAGGCGTCGGCCGCGCCGCGGATCGTCGCGGTCAGTTCATTCGTCGCGCACCGCTACCGCGCCGACGCGCCGTTCGCGGCCACCGCCGCCGCGAAGGCCGCGCTCGAATCGCTCGTGCGCACCGCCGCCGCCGAATTCGCCGCGCGCGGCATCACCGTCAACGCGGTCGCGCCGGGCTTCACGCGCAAGGACCACGGGCCGAGCGCCGGCAACGCCGACGCGTGGGCGCAGGCCGAACAGGCGACACCGCTCGGCCGGATCGCCGAACCCGACGACGTCGCCGCGCTGATCGCGTTCCTGCTGTCGGATGCGGCGCGACAGATCACCGGGCAGATCGTCCACATCGACGGCGGCCTGACGCTCTGAATCGAGCGGCCGTACGTCGTGCGGTCGCACGGGAGGTCGCTGCCACCGACGTTGGCGTGGCACGCGAGCGCGATCGGCGCTCGCACGTTCCCGGGACACCCGCCGTTCCACGCCGCCCTCCCACC
>NZ_LDUL01000100.1:0-557 GCF_001043615.1 Burkholderia sp. LK4 | reverse complement strand
GCCTGCGAAATCAACGGCAGCGTCACCACGAAGAACACCTTCAGCGGCGTCGCGCCCAGGTCGAGCGCCGCCTCCTCCAGCGACTTGTTCATCTCCTTCACGCGCGACTGCACGATGATCGCCACGTACGACACGCACAGCATCACGTGGCCGATCCAGATCGTCACCATCCCGCGCCCCTTCGGCCAGCCGAACATCTGCTCCAGCGCAACGAACAGCAACAACAGCGAGATGCCCTGGATCACTTCCGGAATCACCAGCGGCGCGTTGATCATCCCCGTGTACAGCGTGAAGCCCTTGAAGCGGCCGAAGCGCGCGAGCACGAAACCCGCCCACGTGCCGATCACGACCGACGCGGTGGCCGTCAACAGGCCGATCTTCAGCGACAGCCACGCGGCGGTCAGCAGCTCGTCGTCGTCCAGCAGCGCGCTGTACCACTTCAGCGAGAAGCCCGACCACACCGTCACCAGCTTCGACTCGTTGAACGAGTACACCACCAGGCTGATGATCGGGATGTACAGGAACAGGAAGCCGAAGGCGAGGACGCCCGTCGACAG